>PMIH01000098.1:3309-15492 GCA_003158255.1 Rhodocyclaceae bacterium | reverse complement strand
TGATCGGCGCGCTGCTGATCGTGCTGGCACTCGGCAGCTCGATTCGCGCCAATCGCAAGTCTTCCACTGAAGGAGCAACGAAACGATGAAACGCGTCTTCCTCCTGATCGTCACCAATCTGGCCGTGATGCTGGTGCTGTCCCTGGTTGCCAACCTCCTCGGCGTCGACCGCTACCTCACCGCGAACGGCCTCAACCTTGGCGCGCTGCTGGGGTTCTCCGCCGTTTTCGGTTTCGGCGGCGCCTTCATTTCGTTGCTGATGTCGAAAACGATGGCCAAGAGCAGCGTCGGCGCCCAGGTCATCACCACGCCGAGCACCACCACCGAATACTGGCTGGTCGACACCGTCGGTCGCCTGTCCAAGGCCGCCGGTCTCGTCATGCCGGAAGTGGCGATCTACGAAGGCGAAGCCAACGCCTTCGCCACCGGCGCCACCAAGAACAACTCCCTCGTCGCCATTTCGACCGGCCTTCTGCAGTCCATGACCAAGGAAGAGGCGGAGGCCGTGCTCGCGCACGAGATCAGCCACATCGCCAACGGCGACATGGTGACGCTGACGCTGATCCAGGGCGTGGTGAACACCTTCGTGTTCTTCGTGTCACGCGTGGTCGGCTCCATCGTCGACGGCATGTTGCGCCGAGGCAGCGATTCGTCCGGCCCCGGCATCGGCTACACCATCACCGTTATGGTCAGCCAGATGGTGTTCGGCGTCCTCGCCAGCGTCATCGTCGCCTGGTTCTCGCGGAAGCGCGAGTTCCGCGCCGACGCCGGCTCCGCCAAGCTCGAAGGCAGTCCGCGCAACATGATCGCCGCCTTGCAGCGCCTGGGCGGCCTGAATCCCGAGCCACTGCCGTCCGGGCTGGCAACCTCGGGTATCGCCGGCAGCATGAGCAGCCTTTTCGCCAGCCACCCGAGCATCGAGGATCGCATCGCCGCGCTGCAAAGTCAGTCGTGACGGTACGCCTCCGTTGCCCGTGAAGCTGCTGCCGGAGCTGTTCGACAACAACCGCCGCTGGGCAGCCGACAGCGTTGCAGACGATCCGAAGTTCTTCTCGCGCCTGGAAGCCATCCAGGCGCCCGAGTACCTCTGGATCGGCTGTTCCGACAGCCGCGTGCCGGCCAACCAGATCACGGGCCTCAAGCCCGGCGAAGTCTTCGTCCATCGCAACGTCGGCAACGTCGTGGTACACACCGACCTCAACTGCCTCTCGGTGCTGCAATACGCCGTGGACGTGCTCGGCATCAGGCATGTCATGGTCGTCGGACACTACGGCTGCGGCGGCATCAAGGCTGCCTTGGCCGGCAAGTCGCTCGGCCTCATCGACAACTGGCTGCGCCATATCCAGGACGTCGCCGAACGCCACGCCGGCATCCTCGCCGCGCAGCCGAACGATACCGCCCGCGAGCGCTGCCTCTCCGAACTCAATGTCATCGAGCAAGCGCGCAACGTCGCCCGCACCACCCTGGTCGGTGACGCCTGGCAACGCGGCCAGAAACTCGCGCTACACGGCTGGATCTACGATCTCGCCGACGGCAACCTGCGCGACCTCGAAGTCTCGATGACCGGTGACACCGCGCCGGATACGGTGGTCGCAAGGGCGCTGGCGGAACTTCGGTCGCGTTACGGTGTTGCTTGAGCGGTGCGCGCTGGTCCGTGTCCGTCCGTTTTGCTATGATGCGTCTTACCACGTCTTACTTTGAGGTGCCGTCATGGAAACCGTCCGCGTATCGAGCAAGGGCCAGATCGTTATTCCCAAGAGTTTGCGCGCCGCCTTTCACATCGAGACCGGCAGCGAGCTGGCGATCTTCGTCGAAGGCGACGAGATTCGGCTGCGCCAAGCCGAGCAGCGTTTTGTCCGCACGGACGTTGCCGCCGGGCGGGGCCTGCTGGCAAAACCGGGACGCAAGGCGCCGGCTGAAGGCGACATCAAGCGCGCTATCGGCGAAATGCTGAAGCGCCGCAATGCCGCCAACAAGATCGTCAAGTGAGGCGGCCGTGATCGTCCTCGACACCAACCTGCTGCTGCGCTACCTGCTCAACGACGACCCGGCCCAGGCGAAGCGCGCGCAGCGCCTGCTCGAAAGATCGCCGCTCGTCACCGTCACCACGACTATCGTGCTGGAACTGGTCTGGGTGCTCGAATGCAGCGATTGCGCGCGCGCCGAAATCGTCGGCGCCCTGCGGCACATCCTTGGCCTGCCCAACATGCGCTTGTCGAACGAAGCCGCTTTCTATCGGGCAGTCCAGTGGTTCGAGCAGGGCCTCGACTTCGCCGACGCCCTGCACCTTGCGCTGTCGCCCGCCACCGCGACGCTGATGACCTTCGACAGGGATTTCGTCGCCAAGGCCAAGCGCGCCGACGCCTTTCCGACCGTGGCCTTGTGCCCCGCCCGGTAGGGTTTCTTGCCGCATGCTCCAGCGGTAGATTGAAAGTCAGTCGTGGTGGTACGCCGCTTAACGCGAAGGAAAAGCTCATCCACGACAAGGGCCTCGTTGCGGTGCTGAAATCGCTGCACGACGAACTCGACACCACCGTGCTCGACGCCTACGGCTGGCACGACAACCCGAGCGACGAAACCATCCTCGAACGCCTCGTCGCGCTGAATGCCGAACGCACCACCGAAGAAGCGCAAGGGAACATCCGCTGGCTGCGCCCCGAATTTCAGGCGCCAAAATCCGAACAAACGGTCATGGCGGGGATGGAGGTATCCCGGCCGACGATTTGTGACAGCCATGAGGAGGTCGGGATACCTCTGTCCCCGCCCGCGCCAAAGGGTAAAACACCGTGGCCGCAAACCCTGCCCGACCAAATGGCCGCGCTAGCCGCCGCCCTCACCCAAACCCAGCAATCGCAAGACGACCTCGCCGCCCACTTCACCGGCAAGGGCAAGTGGAAAGCCCGTCTGCCCGAACTCCTCGCCACGCTGGCCACCCTCGGCCGCGCCAGGTTGCTGGAAGACGGTCGGTGGATGGGGTAAGGTAGAGCCTGATGTGTTGCCCGGAGTAACCGCCATGAAGACCGCCGACCTGATGACCGAAGCCACGTCGCTACCGCTGGAAGAGCGCGCTCGCCTGGTCGATTCGTTGCTGCAAACCCTGAATCCGGTCGATGATTCCGTTACCGCCGCGTGGCTGGCTGTTGCGCGGCGACGACTCGAAGACCTCGAAGCCGGTCGGGTCGAGGCTGTTCCCGGTGAAGCCGTGTTCGAGAAGGTGCGCCGTCGTCTCGGACAATGAAGTTTCTGTTTCATCCGGAGGCGGAAGCCGAGTTTCTAGCTGCCGTCGATTGGTATGAGGAGCGTTCCGCGGGCTTGGGCGCGGGCTTTGCCGCGGAAATCCACGCCGCGATCCAGCGCGCCGTGATGATGCCGATGGCTTGGCCGGCGGTCGACAAGGAAACCCGCCGGGTACTGGCAAGTCGCTTTCCCTACGGCGTGCTCTATGTTCCGCGGGGGCAGTCGAATCTCATTCTGGCTGTGATGCACTTGCGGCGTCATCCGGACTACTGGCGCGAACGCAACTAGTCTCGCCTTCGGCTGGGGGTATTGAAAGTCAGTCGTCGCGGTACGGCTACGCGCCCTCCGTCTCCGCGCGCCGCGCCAGCACTTCGTCGACGCGGTTCTTTTCCATGTCCATGACTTCGAAGCGCCAGCCGCCCCACTCGAAGCTCTCGGCTTTCTTGGGGATGTGGCCGATCTGCGAGAACATGAAGCCACCCAGCGTGTGGTAGTTGCCGAGGTCTTCTTCCGGCAGGTGCGGCAGACCGAGCAGCTCCTTGACCTCGTCGACCGGCAGCAGGCCGTCGAGCAGCCAACTGCCGTCGCTGCGCTGCACGGCCAACGGTGCTTCGGTGGCGCCGGAGAGCACTTCGCCGACGACGGTGCCCATCAGGTCGGACATGGTCACTAGGCCTTCGGTGGCGCCGAATTCGTTGACCACCAGCGCGATCTGCGTCTGGTTGGCCTTGAAGAATTCGAGTAGCCCGATTAGCGACAGAGTGTTGGGAACGTAGTGCGGCGCCTTGGGCGACAGCTTGCCGAAGTCGAGCGGGCTGCCGGTCATCAGCACGCGCAGCAACTCGCGGCCCTCGACGAAGCCGACCGGGTTGGTGATGCCGTTCTTGCAGACCAGGAAGCGCGAGACGGCGCGGTCTTCGAGCACNNCCGGATTCGATGAGGAAGCGAATCTCGTCGGACGCCGTCGCCTCGGCCGATTCCTTGAACGGGAACAGGTCGAGGACGCGATCCGCTGTCTTCGAGATGATCCACACCAGCGGTTGGGTCAACTTGAGCAACAGGCTGACGGGTCCGGCCATGGCGACGGCGATGGCTTCCGGGCGGGCCAGCGCCACGCGCTTGGGCACCACTTCGCCGAAGACGATGGAGAAGTAGGTGATGATCGTGACTACCAGCGCGAGCGCGACGCCGTAGTTGATGCCGGCCAGCGCGGGGAGTGTCGCGTTGAGCCAGGCTTCGACGCGCGGCACCCACAGTGATTGCCCGAATGCCCCGGCGAGCATGGCCATGGCGGTGATGCCCAGTTGCGTAGTCGCCAGCAGGCGGCTGGGCCGCTGGCGGAATTGCAGGACGGCGGCAGCCCTGTCTTCACCTTCGGCGCCGCGCATGGCGAGCAGCGAATTGCGGCTGGCGCCGACCGCCATCTCGGCCATGGCGAGTGCGCCACTGGCGAGGATGAGGAACACCAGAATCCAGATTTCCATGACGGCTCCCGGGTGATGCAATTTCGATGGAGAATTGTCCCACATCGCTTCGTCTTCTACGGGATACGGCGCACGGACGTTTGCCGCCACCAAAGTCAGTCGTCGTGGTACGCCGCTAAGTAAGGCGTAAGGCTTCAGTATGCAGTCGGTATGGCCTGGTCAGACTATTGGCATAATGCCGATGCCGATGCTAGCATCCGGTCCCATTTCGCTATGCCCCTCTTGGAGACCCCGTTGATGCTTGCAATTCATCGTCCGTCGTTACGACTTTACGCAGGAATTCTTACTCTGGCTGCGCTTGTGCCGCTTGGCGGATGTGGGGGCGGTGGAGGCGGCGGCAGTAGCGGTAGCAGCAGCGGCGGCAGCGGGGCCGGCAGTAGCAGCGGAGGTACTTCGCCGGCTCCCACCGTGTCGGTCGTAACGCCCGCCAACGGCAAAGCCTTTTGGGGCAAGGGCGTCTCCGCGCAGTTTGCGTTGAAAGACGCGTCCGGAAACGCGGTCACCGGCGCGCTAAGCTGCGTCAGCGACGACGCCAGCACCTTGACGGTTGCCGCCGACTGCTCGTCGGTTACGGGCAAGCGAGTGGGGCAGCAGACGATTACGGTATCAGGCGGTGGAGTCAGCGCCAAGGCCACTATCAAGGTTATTCCGCAACCGCAGCCCATCGGTGCTCGGGGCGCCGATTCGAACTCTTATTACAACCTGGTTGTCACGCCCGATGGCAGAGTGCTGGCTTGGGGTTGGAACCAATACTCGGTTCTTGGTCAAGGTCAATCGCTCGCCGCTCTTGACCATTTGTCACTGCCAGCTGCGGTCAAGGACGCGACCGGCAACGTTACGCTGACGGGAGTCGTTGCCGTTTCGGCAGGAGCCGAATCCGTGCTGGCATTGACCGAGGATGGCGAGGTCTATTCGTGGGGAGGCAATACCAACCACCAGCTCGGGCGCACGGCAGTCAATGGCGATGGGCTTCCCGGGAAGGTCATTGGTCCGGACGGAGTTACGCCACTGGAACACGTGGTGGCGATTTCCGTCGGCGATGGTAACGCCATCGCCCTCATAGACGATGGAACGGTCTATTCCTGGGGCTATTTCACCGGTCGTTCCGGAAGTGACCCCAAGGTGTTCGCGGGCCCAGTCGATGCCGTCGGCGGAAGCGGATATCTGACGGGCGCAGTTGCAATTTCGGCGGGCTGGAACTGGAGTGCGGCGCTGCTTGCGGACGGGCGAGTCGTCACCTGGGGGTACTCGTTCAGCGCGAAGGGCGCAAACTTTGGCCAAGGGGCGATCATCGCAAACACCGTGGCATCGCCGGGTTACGTGACTTCCGGATCGACTGGCCAACCGGTCAATGATGCGGTTTCGATATCGGCGGGATACAACTTCGGCTTGGCGCTGTCATCGGCAGGAACGGCCTACGTTTGGGGAGAGGACGACTTCGGACAAACCGGGCAGAACACCGCGTATGTCAACGCGTACAGTGCCGTATCGGTCAAGGCGCCCGGTGGAACGGGTTCATTGAGCGGCTTGTCGATGGTCGCGGCCGGAGGCCGGTATGCCCTGGCTCTTGGCAGCGGTGGTCAGGTATTCAGTTGGGGTATCAATCACGACGGCCAACTCGGTGACGGGGTCGACAATCCGCGGGGCCAGGAGTCGCACCTGCCGGCGCCGGTGGTGGCGTTGGGCGGCATCAATCAACTCGGCAACATTGCAGCCATTGCTACGGGATACGGCCAGTCTCTGGCGCTCGCCGGCGATGGCTCGCTGCTGATCTGGGGCGACGGGATCAAGAGCAATCTCGGTCAAGGCGTCACCAGCGATACCGACTCTTTCGTTCCCCTCGCAGTGAAGAACGAATCCGGCACTGGCGCTTTGAATCTCGGCCCGATGACCTATTGGCCGAACCCGACGCAACGAGCGCGATAGAAAACGGGATGTGACCGGCGACCTTGTGCGGTCGCCGGGACGGCTGGCGCAAAGTCAGTCGTCGTGGTACGCCGCTAAGTAAGGCGTAAGACTTCGGCGCTACACTCCGCCGATGGAATTCTCTCCCGAACACAAACGGCGGCGCCTGCTGATGCTGGTGGTAGTCGTGGCATCGTATGTGCTGTCGTTTTTCCAGCGCTTCGCGCCGGCAGGCATCGCGCAGGATCTTGCCGCCGCTTTCCAGACTTCGGCCGCGTCGCTGGGCGTGCTGGCGGCGACTTACTTCTACGTCTATACGCTCATGCAGGTGCCGACGGGCATCCTCGTCGATACGCTGGGGCCGCGCCGCATCCTGTTCCTTGGCGGGGTGGTGGCGGGCGGCGGCAGCTTGCTGTTCGGCATGGCGGAAAGCATCAATGGCGCGCTGATCGGCCGCACGCTGGTCGGGCTGGGGGTGTCGGTGGTGTTCATCGCCATGCTCAAGATCATTGCCGTGTGGTTCGAGGAACGGCGCTTCGCCACGGTGGTCGGCATGTCGATGCTGGTGGGCAACCTCGGCTCGGTGCTGGCCGGCGCGCCGCTGTCGTGGCTGGCGCAGGCGACGGGCTGGCGCGGCGTGTTCGTCGGCGTCGGCGGGGTGTCGCTGGTGCTGGCCGCATTGTGCTGGCTGCTGGTGCGCGACCGCCCGGATGCAAGCGAGGGCACCCATCCGCACGCGGTCGACCGCACGGTGGTGTTGAGCGGGCTGCTGCGCGTGTTGAAGAACCGCGCCACCTGGCCGGCAGTAGCGGTGAACTTCGGCATCGGGGGCAGCTTCTTCGCCTTCGCCGGCTTGTGGGCGACGCCGTATCTCACGCAGGTTCACGGCATGACGCGGGCGGCGGCATCAAGCCACCTGTCGCTCTACTTTGCCGGCTTCGCCATCGGTTGCCTGTTTATCGGTGGCCTGTCGGATCGGCTACAGCGCCGCAAGCTTGTCGTGCTGGTCGCCGCCCATATCTATGCGCTGATCTGGTTGGTCTGGCTGACGGGTTTGCCGATGCCGGTAGCGGTGAGTTTCACCCTGTTCGGGCTGATGGGTATTGCGACGGCGGCCTTCACACTGAGCTGGGCCTGCGCCAAGGAAGTGAATCCGCCGCAGCTTTCGGGGATGTCGACCTCGGTGACGAACATTGGCGGTTTTCTTGGCGGCGCACTCTTGCAACCGGCGGTCGGCTGGATCATGGATTTGTCATGGAACGGCACCATGGCGGACGGTGTGCGCCACTATGCGCCGGAAGACTTCAAGCTGGGCTTCATGCTGCTGGCGGCGGTAGCCTGGTTCGGTGCCATGTCGGCCTGGCGAATCCGGGAAACGCATTGCCGGAATATCCATAAGGAGCTCGCTGCATGAAAGGCATCATTCTCTTCGGCCACGGGTCGCGCACGGCAGAGTACATCCGCCCCTTCGAGCGCATTCGCGACGCCATCGCGGCGCAGCAGCCGGATGCCGTGGTGGAGCTCGGCTTCCTGGAACTCACGCAGCCAAGTTTCGACGAATCGATCGAGTGTTTGGTGCGGCGCGCTGTGACCGCGATTTCGGTGGTGCCGATCTTCATCGGCCCCGGCCGTCATGTGCTGAAAGACCTGCCTCAATTGGCGGCGAACGCCATGGATCGTCATCCTGCCCTGAAGATTTCGCTGGCCGCGCCGGTCGGCGAAGCGCAGGAAGTCATTGACGCGATGGCAAAATTCGCGTTAAGTGCGTGACGAGTGCATAAGTCCCTTCAATCGGTGGACTTGAAATTATTGTATATCAGCATATACTAATATGCCATGAAGACACCTACTTTCCTTTCGGTGACCTACGGGGTTGCCGGCATCTTGGCGGCGCTTGCAGCGGCGCCGGTTTTCGCCCAACTCGCCACCGTGACACTTGAGGCGCGCGACGTCGACCTGACCTATCCGGCCGAGGCCGTGGTCGAGGCCGTGCATTCGGCGACGGTCGCTGCTCAAGTGCAGGGCCGCGTCGTCGAGGTGCGTGCCGATGCCGGCCAGCGCGTGACGAAGGGCGAACTGCTGATGCGCATCGATGCCCGCGAATTTGCCGACAACGCGGCGGGCGCCCAGGCGCAATACATCCAGGCCAAGGCCAACTACGAGCGGACAAAGAATCTGTACGCGCAGAAATTCGTCAGCAGCGCCGCGCTGGACAAGGCCGAAGCGGATTTCAAGGCGGCTGAGGCGACCGCGGGCGCCAGCGGCGCGACCTACTCCCATGCGAACGTGACCGCACCGATTTCCGGCATCGTTGCTCAGCGCCTTACCGAACTGGGCGAAATGGCGGCACCGGGCAAGCCGCTGATCACGATCTACGAACCCAAAGGTCTGCGCGTCGTGGCGAGCATTCCCCAATACAAGCTCGCTGCCGTCAAGAAGGGCATGAAGGCGCGGCTGGAATTTCCGGAAACGGGCCAGTGGATCGATGCGACTCGCGTCGAGATTCTGCCGACGGCCGATGCCCGCAGCCACACGGTGACGGCGCGGCTGTATTTGCCCGACAACGTCCCGGGCGTGATTCCTGGCATGGCGGCGCGGGCGCATTTCGTTGTCGGCAGCGGCAAGAAACTGACCGTACCGCCAACGGCGGTGTTGCGCCGCGGTGAGGTGACGGCGGTCTATGTGGTCGACGCGCAAAGCCAGCCGCACCTGCGCCAGATTCGCCTGGGCGAAACCGTGGGCAATGGCGAAGTCGAGATTCTGGCCGGCCTGATTGGCGGCGAGCGCGTGAGCCTCGACCCGATCAAGGCGGGGATGCAGCTCAAGCAGCAGCCCGCGACGAAGTAGGGGCGCACCGACATGGGTATCTCCGGGCGCATCGCCGAATATTTCCTGCGTAATTCCCTGACGCCGCTGATCGCACTGATCGCGTTGCTGCTGGGTATTTTCGCGACCATGATCACACCGCGCGAGGAAGAGCCGCAGATCAACGTCACCATGGCCAACGTCTTCGTGCCCTTCCCGGGCGCGTCGGCGAAAGATGTCGAGTCGCTGGTGGCGCGCCCGGCCGAACAGGTGCTGTCGCGCATCGCCGGCATCGAGCATGTGTATTCCGTGTCGCGGCCCGGCATGGCGGTCATCACCGTGCAGTATGTCGTCGGCGAAGACCCGATCCAGGCATTGGTCCGGCTGTACGACACCATCAACTCGCACAAGGACTGGATTTCGCCCAACCTCGGTGTTGGTGATCCCATCATCAAGCCGACCGGCATCGACGATGTGCCCATCGTCAGCCTGACGTTCTGGAGCAAGGATCCGGCAATCTCCGCCTTCCAGCTCCAGCAGGTTTCGCGCGCAGCAGAAATCGACCTCAAGCGGGTCGCCGGCACGCGCGACGTCACCACCATTGGCGGCCCGAACCATGTCGTGCGCGTCGCCATGAACGCCGATCGCATGAACGCCTATGGCGTCACGGCGCAGGACCTGCGTGCCGCCCTGCAAGTCTCCAATGCCTCGCAGCCGGCCGGCAGCATGGTCTCGGGTAACAAGGAACTGCTGGTGCAGACGGGCACCTACATCGAGACGGCCGGCGACGTGAAGCGCCTGGTCGTCGGCGTTTACGACCAAAAACCCGTGTTCATGGCCGATGTCGCCGAGATCATCGACGGCGCCGACCAGCCCAGCCGCTACGTCTGGCACGGCAGCAAGGATGGCGAGTATCCGGCAGTGACGTTGTCCATTTCCAAGAAGCCGGGCGTCAATGCGGCGGACGTGGCCGACTCGGTCATCCATCGCGCCGAGAGCCTCAAGGGCACCGTGATTCCCGATGGTGTCGAATTCACCGTCACCCGCAACTATGGCGAAACGGCGACCGAAAAGGCGCAGAAGCTGATCGGCAAACTGGTCTTCGCCACCGCGTTCGTGGTGCTGCTGGTGCTGTTCGCGCTCGGCAAGCGTGAAGCGGTGATCGTCGGCACGGCGGTGACGCTGACACTGGCGGCGACGCTGTTCGCCTCGTGGGCGTGGGGATTCACGCTCAATCGCGTGTCGCTGTTTGCGCTGATCTTCTCCATCGGCATCTTGGTGGACGATGCCATCGTGGTGGTGGAAAACATCCACCGCTGGAACCAGTTGGAACCCGACAAACCTCTCTGGCAGATCATCCCCCACGCGGTCGACGAAGTGGGTGGCCCGACCATCCTGGCGACGTTCACCGTCATCGCCGCGCTGTTGCCAATGGCCTTCGTCTCCGGCCTCATGGGCCCGTACATGAGCCCGATCCCAATCAACGCCTCCATGGGCATGTTCATTTCGCTCGCCATCGCTTTCGTCGTCACACCCTGGCTGGCGCTGAAGCTGATGAAGCCGACGCATCACGGCGCCGGCGAAGACAAGGTGCAAGGGAAACTCGACCGGCTGTTCCGCAGAGTTCTACCGCGCTTCCTCGACGAGCGAACCGGCAAGGCCGCGCGGCGCAAGCTGTGGATCGGCATCGTCCTCGCCATCCTGGCTTCGGTGTCGCTCGGCGTATTCGAACTGGTGGTGCTGAAGATGCTGCCCTTCGACAACANNAACAAGAGCGAGTTCCAGGTGATCCTCGACATGCCGGTCGGCACGCCGGTCGAGGAAACCGCCAGCGTGCTGCACGAAATTTCGGCCGAGATCGCCAGGGTGCCCGAGGTGAAGGACTACCAGGCGTACGCCGGCACCGCCAGCCCGATCAACTTCAACGGCCTGGTGCGCCAGTACTATCTGCGCGCCAATCCGGAAATGGGCGACGTCCAGGTCAACCTGGTCGGCAAGCATGATCGTGACCGTAAGAGCCACGAAGTCGCGGCTAGCGTGCGCGACCGCATCATGGCCATCGCCAAGGCCGCTGGTGGCAACGCCAAGGTGGTGGAAGTGCCACCGGGTCCGCCCGTGCTCTCGCCCATCGTCGCCGAAGTCTATGGCCCCGACTATCCGGGCCAGATCGAAACCGCGAAGAAAGTGCGTGCGGCCTTCGAAGGCACGGCCGACATTCTCGGTGTGGACGATTCGGTCGACGCCGATGCGCCCAAGGTGGTGCTGCGCGTCAATCAGGCCAAGGCGGCGCTGCTGGGCGTGGCGCAGAACGACATCGTCGCCACGGTGCGCATGGGCCTGACGGGCGAAGATGTGACGCCGATGCACGATGGCGAAGCCAAATACGAAATCCCCGTCCGAATCACATTGCCGGCCGAGCGCCAGTCCAGCCTCGACCAGTTGCTGAAGCTGAAGGTGCGCGGCAGGGAAGGCAATCTGGTGCCGATCTCGGAAGTCGTCGAGGCGAAGAAGACGCTGCGTGAAAAGGTCATCTACCACAAGGATCTGCTGCCGGTGGTCTATGTCGTCGGCGACATGGGCGGCAAGCTCGATTCGCCGCTGTACGGCATGTTCGATATCCGCTCGAAACTGCCGGCAGGTTTAGGCGAATACTTCATCAAGCAGCCGAAAGATCCCTACGCCGGGTATTCGATCAAGTGGGACGGCGAATGGCAGGTGACCTATGAAACCTTCCGCGACATGGGCGCCGCCT
>PMIH01000098.1:0-3299 GCA_003158255.1 Rhodocyclaceae bacterium | reverse complement strand
CGCCGGCATCATCGTCCGCAACTCCATCCTGCTGGTCGATTTCATCAACGAGCAGGTCGCCGACGGCATGGACTTCGCCGAAGCGGTGATCCAGTCGGCGGCGATCCGCGCCAAGCCGATTACCCTGACGGGGCTGGCAGCCATGCTTGGCGCGCTGTTCATCCTCGACGACCCGATTTTCTCGGGCCTCGCCATCAGCCTGATTTTCGGCATTCTGGTTTCCACGGTGCTGACGCTGGTGGTGATTCCCGTCCTCTATTACGCGGCCATGAAGAACCGCATCCAACCCCAAGGAGCAACACAATGACCGTCAATCGCATCGTCCGCATCGTCGCCGGTTTCTTCATCATGTTGTCGTTGGGCCTCGCCCACCTTTTCGGCCAGGTCGATCTGTCGCACATGAGCTGGCTGTGGTTTACGCTCTTCGTCGGCGCCAACCTGTTCCAGAGCGGCTTCACCCAGTTCTGCCCGATGGATAGCATCCTCAAGAAACTGGGTGTGCCCGAGTCGTCCTGTAGTTGAGCGACTGGCTATAATCACGGCTTTTCAACCTGACCAAGGAAAGAGCCATGACCACTGCCGCTACTGAGCGCTATGCCCGTGCCATCGCCCTGTTCGATGCCGCCAACGCCGAAGATCCCCGCATGGACAAGGGTCCGGACGGCAAGGACGTTCCCTACGAACTGCTCTACGCCCAGCGGATGACCGAGATGATCGACCGCTTCGCGCCGGCGGCGTCCGAGGCCGCCAGGTTGGCGGTGCGCGCGCAGCACATCCAGCGCTGGAAGACGCCGCGCGACAGCTATGCGATGGATCGCACCGGCTATCTGCAATGGCGCACCGGGCTGTACAAGTTTCACGCCGAAACCGCCGGCCGGTTGATGAAGGAAGCCGGTTACGACGACGAGATGATCGAGCAGGTCAAGACGGCCGTGGGCAAGAAGGGCCTCAAGGTCAATCCGGACACCCAGTTGCTGGAAGATATTGCTGACCTCGTGTTCATCGAGCACTACATGCTCGGGTTCGCCGGCAAGAAGTCGGAGTACAGCGAAGAGAAGTGGCTCGACATCGTTCGCAAAACGTGGAAGAAGATGTCCACCGCCGCGCAGGAATTTGCGCTCGCCGGCAAGATCAAGCTGCCCGAGCCGCTCGTTCCGCTGATCGTCAAGGCGGTTTCCGGCTAACACAGCCGCCATGAACGTCGGCTTCATCGGTCTTGGCCTCATGGGCCGACCCATGGCGCTGCACCTGGCCAAGGCCGGTCACACGCTGCACCTGTGGGCGCGGCGACCCGCCTCGCTTGAACCGTTCCGCGACACCACGGCTCGCGTGCATGCCAGCGCCGCCGAACTGACGCAGCACGCCGACGTCGTGTTCACGATGGTGGCCGATGCGCCCGACGTCGAGTCCGTCATATTCGGCGCGAACGGACTGGCAAGTGGCGTACTCCCGCGGGGATTCCCTCCGGTCACGCGACGACCGACTATCGTCGACATGTCCACCATCGCTCCCGCTGCCGCGCAAGACTTCGGCGCGCGGCTTTTCGCCAAGGGCATTCGCTTTCTCGATGCGCCGGTTTCCGGTGGCGAAGTCGGCGCCATCAACGCCACGCTGACCATCATGGTCGGTGGCGAGCCCGCAGACTTCGAGTTCGCTCTGCCGTTGCTGAAACTGCTCGGCAAGTCGGTGACGCTGATCGGCGCGGTCGGCGCCGGCCAGGTGGCCAAGGCCGCCAATCAAATTCTGACCGGCGTGGTCACGGCGGCCGTGGCCGAGGCGCTGAACTTTGCGAAGAAGAGCGGCGTCGATCCGGCCCGCGTGCGCGAGGCGCTGCTGGGTGGCTTCGCCTACTCGAAGATCCTCGAGAACCACGGCCAGCGCATGCTGGACCGCAACTTCAAGCCCGGCTTCAAGGCCTGGATGCATCAGAAGGACCTGCGCATCGTCATGAGCGAAGCGCATCGGCTCGGCCTGATGCTGCCCAACACGGCGGCGACCGCACAGCTATTCAACGCGGTGGTTGGTTGCGGCATGGGCGAGGAGGATTCGATCTCCGTTCTGAAGTTGCTTGAGAAAGCCTCGGGCGAATGAACGCGGCATCCGACGTCAGCTCGGCGCTGCTCGAACTGCGGGCGATCCTCGAGAACGCCACGGTCGGCATCCTGTTCTCGCGGGCCCGCCGACTCGTGCAGGTCAATCCGGTTTGCGCGCAAATGTTCGGTTATACCGTCGAGGAAATGCTCGATCTGCCCGGTCGGGCGCTCTACCCGTCCGACGAGGTCTACCAGACTGTCGGCGTGGATGCCGGCCCGACCTTGAGCGCTGGCGAACCATTCTGGACCGAGATGGAAATGCTGCGCCGGGACGGCAGCACCTTCCTGTGCCGCATGTCGGCCAAGGCTGTGAATCCGGAGCGGCCGCAGGCGGGCACCATCTGGATCATGGAGGATGTCACCGAATGGCGTGAGGCGGAGGAGGCCTTGCAGAAGGCGAAGGACGAGCTCGAACAGCGCGTGCTGGAACGCACCAACGAACTGACGGTCGCCAACGAGCAATTGCAGAAGGAGATCTTCGAGCGGGTCCAGGCGGAACAGCGCATCTGGCATGTCGCGCACCACGACGCCCTGACCGGCCTGCCGAATCGCGCCCTGCTGCACGATCGCCTGGAGCAGGCCCTCACCCAGGCGGGACGTGACAAGCACCGGGTCGGCGTCGTGTTCATCGATCTGGATCGTTTCAAGAGCATCAACGACAGCCTCGGTCACGCGGTCGGNNGAACTCGGTTGCGCCGGCGACGCGGTGCTGGTGGTCGAGAAGATCCTCCGCGCCCTGGCGTTGCCATTCACTGTGCACGGCCACGAGCTTTGCGTAACGCCGTCAATCGGCATCAGCATGTTTCCGGACGACGGCCTCGAACCGCTGCAACTGATGAAGAACGCGGATACCGCGATGTACGCCGCCAAGGCTCGCGGTCGCAATAACTACCAGTTCTTCACCGCGCGCATGAACGAAGAGACGACCCGTTTCTTTCAGCTCGAGCACGAGCTGCGGCAGGCAATCGATGCGGGTGAACTGCTGCTGCATTACCAGCCGCAGGTCAATGTCGAAGCGGGCATCGTCTTCGGCACCGAGGCCCTGGTGCGCTGGCGCCATCCAACCAAAGGGATGCGGTCGCCGGTCGAGTTCATCCCGGTCGCCGAGGAGACGGGCCTGATCCTGCCGCTCGGCGAATGGGTTCTGGGCGAGGCGTTGCGGCAGAACCGGCGCTGGCAGGAGGCGGGCTATCCACAGCGGCCGGT
>PMIH01000118.1 GCA_003158255.1 Rhodocyclaceae bacterium | reverse complement strand
CCCGGCATCGCACCGATCATCGCCCACGATCTCTCGCTGCTCGACGCCTTGGCCGGCCTGCTCGAACGCCTGTGGGCCGACGGCAAGCGCCTGAAGCCGCGTGAAGTGGTTGCCGAATTCGCCAAGCACCTGCATGACGAACTCGACCTGATGCGCGAAGCCGCCAACTGCTCGCAGTTGCGGCGCAATTTCACGCCCTCGCCGCTGCTTCAGATTCCCGAGGTGCATTGGGACTGGTGCCGGCCTTCGGTGATGGTGATGGAGCGCATGCACGGCATCCCGATCGCACAGATCGATCGCCTGCGCGAAGCCGGCATCGACCTCAAGAAGCTTTCGCGCGCCGGCGTCGAGATCTTCTTCACCCAGGTGTTCCGCGACGGCTTCTTCCACGCTGACATGCATCCGGGCAACATCCTGGTGGCCACCGACGGCCCGCATTTCGGCAAGTACGTCGCACTCGACTTCGGCATCATGGGCACGCTGAACGAGGTCGACAAGAACTACCTCGCCATCAACTTTCTGGCCTTCTTCCGTCGCGACTACCACCGCGTCGCCACCGCGCACATCGAGTCCGGCTGGGCACCAAAGGAGACGCGCGTCGACGAGCTGGAAGCGGCCGTGCGCGCCGTCTGCGAACCGATCTTCGATCGGCCGCTCAAGAACATTTCCTTCGGCCACGTACTGCTAAGGTTGTTCCAGACTTCGCGCCGATTCAATGTCGAAATCCAGCCGCAACTCGTGCTGCTGCAAAAGACGCTGCTCAACATCGAAGGACTCGGACGCCAGCTCGACCCCGAGCTTGACCTCTGGGACACGGCGAAGCCATTCCTCGAACGGTGGATGGCCGAACAGATCGGCTGGCGCGGCCTCGTGAACCAGTTGAAACACGAAGCACCGCTATGGGCGTCGCTGCTGCCGCAACTACCGCGCCTGGCGCATCAGGCGCTGAGCAATCCGGCGCATGTGCAGGTCGCCAGGGAACTTTCAGCACTGCGCGACGAGCAAGCACGACAGCGACAACGCCAAACCTGGCTGATCGCATTGATTGCAGCGCAGCTTGCGTTGTCGGTATTCTTTTTGATGAGCTGATTTTTGCAAGGCACTTCCATGCTCCTCTGGTTCGTCATCATTTACTGGATCATCTCCGTCGGCATCGGCCTCTACGCTGCCACGCGAGTTCACAACACGAAGGACTTCGCCGTCGCCGGCCGGCACTTGCCGTTTTACATGGTGACCGCAACAGTATTCGCCACCTGGTTCGGCTCCGAGACGGTGCTCGGCATTCCCGCCACCTTCCTCAAGGAGGGACTGCACGGCGTCGTCGCCGATCCATTCGGCTCGTCGCTGTGCCTGATCCTGGTCGGCCTGTTCTTCGCCGCACCGCTATATCGGATGAACCTGCTGACCATCGGCGACTTTTACAAGAAGCGCTTCGGTCGTGGCGTCGAAGTCCTCACAACGATCGCCATCGTGCTGTCCTACCTCGGCTGGGTGGGCGCCCAGATCACCGCCTTGGGCCTGGTCTTCAACGTCGTGTCGGATGGCGAGATCAGCAAGCTGGCCGGCATGTGGATCGGTTCCGGCACCATCCTCATCTATACGATTTTTGGCGGCATGTGGGCGGTGGCCATCACCGACCTGCTCCAGATGATCATCATCTGCATCGGTATGCTCTACATCGGCGGCTCCGTGAGCGGCATGGTCGGTGGCGTCGGCGCGGTGGTCGAGCACGCCACTCAAGCTGGCAAGTTTTCGTTCTGGCCGGCGTTCGATCCCAAGGAAATAATCGGCTTTGTCGCCGCCTGGATCACCATGATGCTCGGCTCAATTCCGCAACAGGACGTCTTCCAGCGCGTGCAGTCCTCGAAGACCGAAAAGATCGCCGTCTGGGGCTCGGTGCTCGGCGGCAGCCTCTACTTCCTCTTCGCCTTCGTGCCGATGTTTCTGGCCTACTCGGCGACGATGATCGATCCGCAAATGGTGGCCGATCTCATCGACGTCGACCCGCAGTTGATCCTGCCTCGACTGGTGCTGGAGAAAGCGCCGCTGTTCGCCCAGGTGATGTTCTTCGGCGCCCTGCTCTCGGCCATCAAGAGCTGCGCCTCGGCCACGCTGCTTGCTCCCTCCGTGACATTCACCGAGAACATCCTGCGCCCGATGGTGCCGCACATGTCGGACCACAGGCTGCTGCGCACGATGCGCCTGGTGACCCTGATTTTCACTATCCTCGTCACGATCTATGCGATGTACTCGAAGGCCAGCATCTTCAAGATGGTGGAGAACGCCTACCAGATCACGCTGGTGAGCGCCTTCGTCCCGCTGGCTTGCGGCGTCTATTGGCGGCGGGCCACCAACCAGGGTGCCTTGCTATCGATATTCCTCGGCATTTCGGTCTGGCTTTCGGTGCTCTTGGCTGGCCCCGAAGATCCTTTCATCCCGGCCCAGTTAGCCGGCCTCATCGCCAGCGCCGTCGGCATGGTCGTCGGTTCGCTGATGCGCCAGTTCGTGCACCATGATCCCCATATCCACGACCAATTGCGACAAGGCCATCACGCGCACGCCGCGGCCGAAACCCACCACGTGGCGGAACATCCGCACCACCACGCCTGACCAGCGCAGAAGCCGGGCAGCTTCATCGCGATTCCGTTATTGCGTCCGTCTAGTGCTTGCCGCGATAGATGGCATCCGGCTGCTGCTCAAGCAGCTCGGCCAGTCGACGCAGTGCATCGGCCGCACGCGAAATCTCTTTCAGGGCGCCGTTCGTGGTCTGAACCGTTGGAGAATCCTTTGCGGTGAGGTTCCGTAGCGAGGTGGCAGCATTCGCCAATTCGTCACTGGCCCGCACCATGCCCTTGACCACTTGCGAGTCGGGAGCGGTCAGGTTCGCGACCCGGTCCGCCGCCGTTTCGACCTTGCCCATCGCTACCTGCGTTCCCGCCAGCGCCTTGTGCAGTTCGGCCAGGTCGTCGCGCGCATCGTTGAGGAGGGGTTTGCTTTGGGCGTCGAGGCGCGCCGTCAGCGATTCGAGGTGGCGCAGCGTAGCGTCGAGTCGTTGCGGCAGGTCCTGGGTGGAGGGCGCCGACAAGAGCTTGTTGACGGAGCTGCTGATTGCGGCGACGTTGGCCAGGAATTTATCCATCGCAAAGCCTTCTAGCGTTGTTGTCAGTTCTTCCACGGCAGTGGGGATAGTGGGGATTTCACTGAGATCGGGGTCGAGGGCGACGTAATCCGCCGGCCGGTCGGGGTAGAAATCGAGATCGACATAGAGTTGTCCCGTCAGCATGTTCTGCATGCGCAGCCGGCCGCGCAGCCCGCGTTCGACCAACTGACGCACGGTATCGCGATCGCGCAGGTCGATCGGGGCCGCGCCGCGCGTGCGCACGACATGCGGCAGGATTTCGATCACCACGGGCACGAGGAATCGATGGTTGTTCTGGTCTATGCCCAGCTGGATATCCTTGACGGTGCCCACCTTGACGCCAAGCAGGACCACGGGTGCACCCACCTGCAGACCCTGCGCAGCCCCTTCGAAGTACAGGATATGCTGGCGCCGATCGCCGAACCACGAGCCTCCGGCCAGCAAGAGCATTGCAATGACGGCCAGCGCGGCCGCGCCCAGCACGAAGGCGCCGATCAGCGTGGGATTTGCCGGTTTGCTCATGTCGCGCCCCGCGTGAGGAAATGGCGCACCCTGGGATCGCCTGACTTGAGGGCATCCTGCGGATTGCCGGTGGCGATCATGGTATGGGATTCCGCATCGAGATAGATTGAATTGTCGCCGATTGAAAGAATGCTTGCCAGTTCGTGCGTTACGACCACGATTGTGGTGCCGAGGCCGTCGCGCAATTCGACGATCAACTCGTCGAGCCGGCGGGCCGTAAGCGGGTCCAGGCCCGAGGAAGGCTCATCGATGACCAGGATGTCGGGGTCGAGCGCCATGGCGCGCGCCAGAGCGGCGCGCTTCTTCATGCCACCGGAAAGCTCGGCCGGGTAGAACTCCTCGAATCCCGCCAAGCCCACCAAGGCAAGCTTGAACGACACGAGCTCGTCGATACGCGCCTGCGCGAGGCCGGTGTATTCGGACAGGGGCAGCGCGACGTTTTCCGCGATCGTCATCGAACTCCAAAGCGCGCCGCCCTGGAAAAGGATGCCGAGCCGCCGCTTGAGCCGTTGGCGAGCCTCCGGTGCCGCGTTCCAGAAGTCCTCGCCGCCATAGAACACCGACCCCGTGGCCGGCTGCTGCAGGCCGACCAGCGCGCGCATCAGTGTGGTCTTGCCGCAGCCGTTCCCCCCCATGACGACGAAGATGTCACCCTTGTTCACCACGAAATTGAGATCGTGCTGGACGACAAAATCGCCATAAGCCATGGCCAGATCGCGGACCTCGATGTATGGCGTGTCGGCATTGGGGGGCGCATTGGTCATGGCTCAGATGCCAAGCCGGTAATACACGATCGTCATGATCGAGGCGGTGATGGTAATCAACAGGATGCCGGTGACGACGGCCGAGGTCGCCGCCTGGCCAACCGATTCAGCGCTGCGTCCGCATTGCATGCCGCGCAGGCAGCCGGCGAAGGCGATCATCGCCCCGTACACGGTGCCCTTGGAGAGTCCGACCAGGAAATGCTTGGGTTCCAATGCGCGCAGGATCTCCGTGTAATACTCGACAACGCCGATATCGAAGATCGTTGCCGATACCACCATCCCGGCCAGCATGCCGACGAAACCGGCGTACAGCGTGAGCAGCGGCACCATCAGCATCAAGGCGAGCATTCGCGGCAGGACGAGGAAGTCGATTGAAGAAATACCCAGCGTCTTGAAGGCATCTATTTCGTCGTTGACCTGCATGGTGCCCAGCTGGGCCGCGAAGGCCGCGCCGGTGCGACCGGCAACGATGATACCGGTCATCAACGCGCCGATTTCGCGCACCATGCCGATGGCAACGAGGTCGGCGATGTAGATCTGCGCGCCGACCATGCGCAACTGATCGGCGCCGAGATAAGCCAGGATGAGCCCAACCAGGAAACTGATCACGAAAACGATAGGCAGTGCACGCGGTCCGGCCTGCTCGATCTCCCGCCACAGATCGCCACGGCGAAAGTGGGCGCGGCCGACAATCAGGCGCGTAAACGACAGCGTAATCTCGCCGAGGAATTGCAGCATCTGCGGCAACCCGCGAAACGACTCAATGGTCGCGCGACCGACCTGGGCAAGCAGTCCCTGTGCTGTCGCGCTACTGAGCGCAACTTTCTGTTCGGGTACTGCGAGCGCCATGGCCAACAAGCGTTGCACGCCCTGCGGCAATCCTTTGGCATCGACTGCGACGCCGCGGGCGCCGCAAAGCTTGACGACGCCGGCAACGAAAGTCAGCAAGCCGGAATCCCATTCCGCCAAGGCGGCACTGCTGAATCGTATCCCGCGAATCCGCTCGTTGAGCGCATCAAGTAGGACCGTGCCCGCCGGCAGGTTCCCGTCGATGCACCAGCGACCACCAAGGATGATCTCCAGGCCATCTTCACCGGCCAGCCGCATATCGACTTGCCACGTCGCGCCGTGCGGCATTGCCTTCTCCATATGGCAAACAGATGGGGTCAATGCTAGCGCCGCAAGCACTTGTCGCGCAAGACACCCCCGCAGTATTCCGCGGAAGATCAAGAACAAGATCAGACACAGATGGGGCTTGCTTACATCCCGAGGAAAGCCCTGCCGAGGAACGCCGCCATTTGATCACGCGTTACCGATTGGCTCGGGCAGTAGTTGTCCGAGCCACAGCCCGTGGTAATGCCGCGCTCGGCCATCCGCATGATGTGCCCGCAGAACGTGCTTGACACCGGCACATCATTGAACGGAGGTGTGGTTCCACAGTAGCCAGCCGGTGGGTTGCCTTTCACCGCGCGGATGATGAAGGCCGCCATCTGGTCGCGCGTCACAGTCTGGCTCGGGCAGTAGTTGCCACTGCCACAACCAGTGGTGATCCCCAACGCCGACATCCGCGAGATGTACTTGCAGAAGCTGTTGGCTGTCGGCACATCCGAGAAGGGTGCCGTGTTGCAACTCGCGGATGGTTCTCCTTCCTTCGCCCTGACGATGAAGGCCGCCATCTGGTCGCGCGTCACAGTCTGGCTCGGACAGTAGTTGCCAGAGCCGCAACCCGAGGTGATGCCGGCATCCTTCAGGGCATTGATGTAGTCGAAGAAGGTGCTCGTGCTGGAAATATCATTGAAGGTGGTCGGTAGTTCGACCGAGTCGATCCAGGCCGCATCCGAGCCGGCGGAGCCAGAATTGTTCTTCTCGTACTTCCAGGCAATCGTGTGGCTACCGGCGGTGATGAACGTACCCGCTTGGTTCCAGTCGAGCGTGCCCGACCATTCGCCTTTCTTCACGCCATCGACGTAGAGACGCAGAAAATCGGACGCCGGTTCGCTGGAGACTTTGTCGCGGAAGCGCACGAAACCGTCACGGAAGTTGCCGCTGACTTGAGTGGCGCTGGTCTGCAAATCGCCCACTGTGCCGGACTTGAGCGACCACAAGCCGGCAAATGCTGCATCGGAAACCACCGTCCAGTCGGCCCAAGACCCGGAAGGCGCGGTCCATCCCGTTGGCATTACGCCGTTACCCGGGAAGAGGTCGTCGACCGCGACCGCCGTCAGACGATTCATCGTCGTGCCGTCGCCAATCTGGCCATGACTGTTGTCGCCCGAGACCCAGATGCTTCCATCACGATTCAGCACTGCCGTATGCAGACTGCCTGCGCTGGCCGCAACCGCCGAACTGGTACCGGTCATGTAAACCGGAGCCCACCGGTTGCTGGTCGTGCCGTCAGCGAGTTGGCCACTGCCGTTGTAACCCCAGGCCCGGACGGTACCGTCGTTCACCACCGCCACACTGTGGTAGTTGCCGGCCGCGATCGCAATCACGGTAACGGCTCCGATCGCCACCTGCACCGGACTGTTTTGATTCGCGAATGAAGCGTTACCGAGCTGGCCATCTGCACCATAGCCCCAGGCCCAGACCGTGCCATCGCTCTTCAATGCCAGGCTGTGACGGTAGCCCGCGGCAATAGCCACGATCCCGCTCAGCCCGCCAATCTGGGCAGGGCTCGATCGACTATTGGTCGTGCCATCGCCGAGTTCGCCGTAGGCGTTGTCACCCCAGGTCCAGACCGTGCCGTCGTTCTTGAGCGCCAGACTCTGGCCAGTGCCGGCAGCAATGGCCACGATCCCGCTCAGACTGCTGATCTCGGTTGGGCTCGAATGGTCAGTCGTGGTGCCATCACCCAATTGACCGTATGCGTTGTAGCCCCAGGTCCAGACCGTTCCATCGTTCTTGAGCGCGAGGCTATGATAGGTTCCCGCTGCCGCCGCTACAACACCGGTCAGCCCGCTCACCAGCACCGGGCTCGCGCTGTTGGTGGTGGTGCCGTTACCCAGTTCGCCGCTGGCGTTGTAGCCCCAGGCGCGCACGGTGCCGTCCTTCCGCAGCGCCAGGCTGTGATAGGCACCCGATGCGACGGCCGTGATGCCGGACAGACCGCTGACAGTTGCCGGGCTGTTCCGTTGCGTGCTGGTGCCATCACCAAGATCGCCGAAGGCATTGTCGCCCCAGGCCGAAACGGTGCCGTCGCTGTTCAGCGCCACGTTGCGCAGATCGCCGGCAGTAACGCTCACGAAGCCCGACAGGCCGCTGACTTGCACGGGGCTCAGTCGATTCACCGTCGTACCGTCGCCGAGCTGGCCAGATGGGTTCCATCCCCAGCCCCAGATCGTGCCATCTTGCTTGACGGCCAGACTAAGGTTGTTCGCCGCTCCGATACCGATAACGCCGGTGGGTCCGTTCACCGGCACAGGGCTCAAGCGGTTGCTGGTGGTGCCATCGCCAAGTTGGCCGTCAGGACCCCATCCCCAGGCCCAAACGGTGCCGTCACTCTTCAGCGCCAGACTGTGAGAGTCCCCCGCCTCGATGGCTACCACGCCGGCGAGTCCACTGACCTGCACAGGACTGTTGCGCTGGGTAACAGTGCCGTCGCCCAGTTGGCCGCTAGAGTTATCGCCCCAGGCCCAGACCGTGCCATCGCTCTTCAAGGCCAGACCGCAAGAGCTGCATGCCGCCAAGGAAATAGCGCCGGTCAGAGCGCCCACTCTTACCGGTGTGAGGCGGCCGAATGTCGTGCCATCGCCAAGCTGGCCGTAGTCATTGGCACCCCAGGCCCAGATGGTGCCATCGCTCTTCAAGGCCACACTATGGATATGGCCGGCCCGGATCGCCACAACGCCGCTGAGTCCGCTGACAGGCACGGGAATCGGACGGCCGCTCGTGCTGCCGTCGCCCAGTTGGCCGCCACCGTTGTAGCCCCACGCCCAAACGGTGCCGTCGCTCTTCAACGCCAGACTGTGATTGGCGCCCGCCGCAACCGCGATGATGCCGCTGAGGCCCGCGACCTGTACCGGCCTGCTGCGTGCGGTCGCGCTGCCGTCGCCGAGCTGGCCAAAGAAGTTGTTGCCCCAGGCCCAGACCGTGCCGTTTGTCTTCAGCGCCAAGCTGAAAAAGTCTCCCGCCGCCACGTCGCGGCCCGTCAGTCCGAATAGGCGGCCAGCCACACGCCGGGAATTTGTGGTGCCGTCGCCAAGTTGCACGTAAGTGTTGTCGCCCCAGTTCCAGATCGAGCCGTCGGCCTTCAGCATCACGGTGTGGCCATAGCCACCGACCACTTTGGGGTTGATGGCATGTGCATTCAAGGCGAGGAGGCCAAGAACAAGCAGCGCCAAGATGCGCCGACAACGGTTGGTGAGGCGATCTATCATCGTTTCCCTATCTTTGGGTCTCCGGCTTTGAACCCGCGCCTGGATGCTACATGCCCAGGAACGCTCTGCCCAGGAAAGCCGCCATCTGATCGCGGGAGACGGTTTGGCCCGGACAATAGTTGCCGCCACCGCAACCGGTCGTGATGCCGAGCTCCGCCATCCGCTTGATGTGACCGCAGAAGCCGTTCGATACCGGCACATCGGAGAAGGGTGCGCTTGAACCGCAATAGCCGGCCGGCGGATTGCCTTCCACCGCCCGGATGATGAAGGCCGCCATCTGGTCGCGCGTCACATTCTGGTTCGGACAGTAGTTGCCACCGCCGCAGCCGGTGGTGATGGCCAGATCCAGCATCCGCTTGACGTACTTGCAGAAGCCATCGGAGATCGGTACGTCGGTGAAAGGAGGCGTCGCACAGGCTGAAGCCGGTTCTCCTTCCTTGGCACGGATGATGAAGGCCGCCATCTGGTCACGCGTCACGTTCTGGCTCGGGCAGTAGTTGTTGCCGCCGCAACCGGTGGTGATGCCGGCATCCTTCAAGGCATGGATGTAGTCGAAAGCGAAGTTGGAAGATGGCACATCGGCGAACGCTGTGGGCAGCGCCACGGAGTCGATCCAGGCGGCGTCCGTGCCGGCAGCGCCGGAGCCGTTCTTCTCGTACGCCCAGGCCACGGTGTGATTTCCGGACGAAACGAAGGTACCGACGTGGCTCCAGTCCTGTTCGCCCGACCATTCGCCTTTCACCACGCCGTCGACGTAGAGGCGCAAGTAATCGCCGTTCACCTCGCTCGATACCTTGCGCTGGAAGGCGACGAAGCCGTCGCGGAAGCTGCCGGAAACCTGGATACCGCTATGCGCGGCATTGCCCACGGCACCCGATTTCAAGACCTGCCAGCCGGCATACGGCACATCGGCGGCGACGGTCCAGGGGGCGTAACTGCCCGAGGTGGCGACCCAGCCGGAAGGCATTGCGCCACCGCTGGGGAACAGGTCGTCCATGGGTCTCGCGGTGTAGTGATCCGCCCCAGTACCATCACCGAGTTGGCCATAATAGTTGGCGCCCCAGGTAACGACCGTGCCGTCCTTCTTGAGTGCCATGCTGTAATAGCCGTTGCCGGAGATGGTGTCCGGGTCGGTAAGCCCCGAGGCTACCACCGGTGTGTATCGCATGGTCGTCGTGCCGTCGCCCAATTGGCCATGGCTGTTGTCGCCCCAGGTCCAGACCGTACCGTCGCCTGTCACGAACAGGCTGTGATAGTAGCCCGCCGCCACCTTGATCACGTTGACGTTGCTTGCGGCAGGTAGCTCGGTCGGAAGATTAAAGTTGCTGGCAGCACTGCCACCCCAAGCCCAGACCATTCCGTCGCTGGTGAGCGCCAAGCTGTGCTCATAACCCGCCGCCACGGCCACGACGCCGGTCAGACCCTTCAGGCCCGACACCTGCACCGGCGTGGCGCGATCGGTCTGTGTGCCGTCACCTAGCTGACCAAAAGCATTGTAGCCCCAGGCCCAGGCGGTGCCATCGCTCCGGAGGGCCAGGCTGTGAAAGAGGCCAGCCGCCACGGCCACGACGCCGGTCAGACCCGAGACCTGCACCGGACTCGATCGGCTGGTCGTGCTGCCGTCGCCCAATTCGCCACGAAGGTTATGACCCCAGGCCCAAACGGTGCCATCGTTCTTGACCGCCAGGCTGTGAAACTGGCCAGCTGCCACAGCCACGACCCCAGTCAGACCGGGCACGGGCACAGGACTGTGCTGATCCGTAGTCGTGCCGATACCCAGTTCACCGTCGGTGTTGTAACCCCAGGCCCAGACGGCACCATCGTCCTTCAGCGCAAGACTGTGACACCACCCGGCGGACACGGCCGTTACGCGGGCGAGACCTGAGACGGCGACCAGACTGTACCGCTCTGTCGTAGTGCCGTCACCCAGTTGTCCGTAGTCGTTGTAGCCCGACGCCCAGACAGTGCCATTGCTCTTGAGGACCAGGCTGTGGGCCGCACCAGCGGCAACGGCGCCGGCCAGGCCGGAAACGGTCACCGGCACAAGTCGGTCGGTGGTGGTGCCGTCACCCAGTTTGCCAGAGTTGTTCTCACCCCAGGCCCGGACCGTGCCGTCGCTCCTTAGGGCCAGACTGTGACGCCCTGCTGCTACGGCCACGGCGCCGGTCAAGGCGAAGGCTGGCACCGGGGTCAGTTGACTATTGCCGCTGCCGTCGCCCAGTTGGCCGGATGCGTTACGGCCCCAGCCCCAGACGGTGCCGTCGCTCTTGAGCGCCAGACTGTAAGCGAAGCCTGTTGCCACGGCCACGGCGCCCGTCAAGCCCGAGACCTGAACCGGGCTGTACCGACCAGTCATGGTACCGTCACCTAGCTGACCATCGCTGTTATAACCCCAGGCCCAGACGGTACCGTCGCTCTGTAGTGCCAGGCTGTGGACGGAATTCGCGCCTGACTCCACGGCCACGACGCCGCTGAGGCCCGAAACCTGAACCGGGCTGGATCGGTTAGCCGAGGTACCGTCGCCCAGTTCGCCATAGGCGTTGTCGCCCCAGGCCCACACGGTGCCGTCGTTCTTGAGCGCCAGACTGTGGGCGGAGCCTGCTGCCACCGCCACGACGCCGGTCAAGCCCGAGACTTGAACCGGGCTGGAACGATTAGTCGTGCCGCCGTCGCCCAGTTGGCCCAGGGAGTTGAGCCCCCAGGCCCAAACGCTGCCGTCGCTCTTGAGCGCCAGACTGTGGGCCTCTCCAGCCGCCACCGCAACCACACCGGTCAGTCCAGGCACCGGAACCGGTCTCGTCGCGCCATTAAGGGCCCCCCAGGCCCAGACGGTGCCGTTCTTCTTGACCGCAAGGCTATGAACGTAGCCGGCGGCTACCGCGGATACTCCGGCGATCCCCGAGATGCGTTGCGGTTTTGGCCTCTGCGTCGTCGTACCGTCGCCCAGTTGGCCGGAGCTGTTCGAGCCCCAAGCCCAAAGTGTGCCATCGGCCTTGAGCATCAGGCTGTGGGAGCCGCCTGCCGCAACCTTGGGCACCGCCGCTTGCGCAAACGCGGCAATCCAGAACAGCAGGAAACAAAGCAACAGCTGGCGCGCAGGCACTCTTGTCGGGTACATGGTCTTCTCCGTTATCGGGCTTAACTTCCCCCCTCTTATCCGTAGGAACGGAATTCCCGCGCCTACTCCGACATGAAGAGGCGGAAAATCGGGCACAATTCCGCGAAAGTTCTGGTTGTGGCCAGCGGTGGTGCACGCTATGGGGATACGAACGACGTGGGGGAACTGACTCATCTGCTGGCCGGGGACGCCGCCGACGGCGTTCCGCTCGACGCGCTCTGGAGCGCGGCCTACTCGGAACTCAAGGCACTGGCCCATGCGCGCCTGTATCACGACGGGCAATCGACGTTGCTCGATACCACGTCACTGGTCAACGAGTCGTATCTCAAGCTCGCCGGCCTCAAGACGCTGCGTGTCGAAGACAGACGTCGATTTTTCGGCTATGCGTCGCGTGTCATGCGCTCGGTGATCGTGGACATCGTGCGCGAGCGCATGTCGCAGCGCCGAGGTGGCGGCGTGGGCCATTGCGTGCTTAACATGACGCTCACCGATCCCGCGACGACCGACGAACCGCTGCGCGTGCACGACGCGTTGCTGGCGCTCGAGGCACGCGAGCCGCGACTGGGGCGCGTCGTGGAGATGCGCTATTTCGGTGGCCTGAGCAACCCGGAGATCGCTGAAATTCTTGAAGTCAATGCGCGAACAGTCGAGCGCGACTGGAACAAGGCGCGCCTATTGCTGCGAGAGATGCTTGGCTCCTAATTCCTCGCCGACGTGCCGCCTGTACGGCACGCCCAATACCCGGGAAATTCATCTGTGACTGAAGATTCCTTACCTCGCGATCATTGGCCGGAACTATCGCGCTTGCTCGATGAAGCCCTGGATCTGCCGGAAGCCGAACGGGCAGCGTGGCTCGATGCTCAGGAGGCGCGCGATGCGGAACAAGGCGCCTGGCTGCGCCGCGTCCTCGGCCACACACCCGCCGCGATGGCGCCCACGTATCTGGAACGTCCGCGCCTCGATCCGGCACCCGACGAAGATATTCGACCGGATGCCGAGATCGGCGTCTATCGTCTCGTCCGCGAACTCGGTACCGGCGGCATGGGCGTCGTCTGGCTCGCCCAACGCGTTGACGGGCAGCTGGATCGTTCGGTCGCGCTCAAGTTGCCGCACGTGCATCTGCTTGCCGGCGCCGTGCGCGAGCGGTTCGCGCGCGAACGCAACATTCTCGCGCGCTTGCACCATCCGAACATCGCCACGCTTTACGACGCGGGCCTCACGGTTAGCGGCCGGCCGTATCTCGCGCTCGAATATGTAGATGGCGAGCCGATCACGCGCTGGTGCCGCGAGCGGCGCATCAGCGTCGATCAGCGTCTCGCCCTGATGCGGCAGGTCATGGATGCGGTCGCGCATGCGCACGCGCGTCTCGTCGTGCATCGCGACCTCAAGCCGTCGAACGTCCTGGTGACAGCGGACGGCACGGTCAAGCTGCTCGACTTCGGCATCGCGAAATTGCTCGCCGTAGACGATTCCCCGTCCGGCTCCGGCATGCTGACGCGCATGGGACAGCGGTTGGCGACACCGGGCTATTCGGCGCCGGAGCAGATCGCCGGCGACGCGGTGACCACGCGCGCCGATGTCTATGCGCTCGGGGTCATGCTTTACGAATTGCTTTGCGGCCGGCGGCCGTTTGCCGATGATAATCTTGCCTCGCGCTTGGGCGAGGACGCCCCGCTTTGCTCCACCCAGGTTGGCCCAGAGGCTGCCGCCACTGTCGGCGACAGCGACCTGAAGGCCCTGCGCAGGGCTTTGCGCGGTGACCTCGACGCCATTCTCGCGAAGGCGATCGATACGGCCCCGAACCGTCGCTATGGATCGGTCGAAGCCTTCGCCGCCGACCTCGATCGCTATCTCGCGCATCAACCGATCCTGGCACAGCAGATCAGCCGATTCGCGGTTGCGGCCAAGTTCGTACGGCGGCATCGACTGGGCACCGGACTTGTCGCCGCGCTGGTGGTCGCGATCGGCACCGGGGTCGTACTGGTCGCCTGGGAAGCCAACGAAGCTGCGCAAGAGGCGCGTCGCGCCGAAGCAGCGAAGATGTTCCTCGTCGACATTTTCAGCGCCAGCGATCCGCGCATCGCCAGCGACAAACCGCGCGGCGCGATCACCGCGCGCGAGCTATTGGATCTGGGCGCCGGTCGGATCGAGCGCGAATTCGCGAACGATCCGCGCACTGAAATCGATTTGCTCGGTACCGTCGCCGACATCTATCGCGAACTGGGCGCCACTGAGCGCGGCGCCGCTCTCAACGCGCGCAAAGTCGAACTGGCGAAGAAGTATCTTGGCGCGTTGAGCGAACCGGTGCTCGACGCCGCCGTGCAAACGGCCGACTTCGACTGTAGTAATCAGGGAGAGCGGTGCACCACGTTGCAGCGCGAAGCGGACCAGTTGCTCAATCGCGCGGACCGCAACAACAGCGTGTTGCGCGCGCAGTGGTGGGTTACCGAAGGCATACGCATGCGCGTCGACGCCGACAAGACCAAAGAGCGCCGCGCCGCCTTCGAGAAGGCGGTGGCCATCTACCGCGAAGTGGCGCCGCGCCATCCCGGCTACGTCACGGCAATCGAAGAACTCGCCAGCGATTGCCAGGTGCGCGGCGAATTCCCGCGCTCAATCGATCTGCACGCCGAGGCGCTACGGGTGGCGGCGGATCTGCCCCGGCGCAATGACGCGGAGTTGCAGACGATCTACGGCAATCTCGCGCTCGTCTATCAGCAGACCGGTGATCTTGGCAACGCCAGCGCGGCCTTCGAGAGAGCGGCCGATATCGCCGAGCGAACGAGCGGCCCCGATTTCGTCACTTTCCTGGAGATTCGAGCGAATGCGGCACGGACGCGCCACTTGGCCGGCGAGCGCGAGAGCGCCGATGCCATGTTCGAGAAAGTGCTACCGCGGCTGCCGCCGCCGACGCAGCACTCGATCGGCGCCAGCATCGTGCGCGAGAACTACGGCGAACGCCTTTCGGCCGAAGGGCGACCAGCGTTGGGCGTGCCGTTACTTGAACTGGCCGAGCACGACCTTCTGGCGCACCCCCGCGACGAATTCGACCTGCGCCGCGTGCATCTGCGTCTCGGCGATGCGTTAGACCGACTTAGCCATACGACGGACGCGCGCGTCTTCCTGACCAAGGCGCTCGACGACTACATTGCGCATTCGCCGCCGGATCAGCAGCCATTGCTCGCAGTACGTGAACGCTGGGGCCGCTTCCTGCTCGACCAGGGCGAGGCGATGATCGCCGCGGCGCAATTCGAAGAGGTGGTACGTCAAGCCCACGAGCGCAAGCTGACACATATCGCCCTGGCACATGGCGGTCTTGCACGGGTCGCGCTGCTGCGCAAGGATATCGATGCGGCGTTGGCCGAAAGCGCCATGGCGCTCGACCTCTGGGATCACCGGCAGGGCTTTTACGATGTGCGCATGGGCCCATACCTGCAACGCGTCCGCGCCGATGTACTGGAAGCAACTGGACGCCATGAAGAGGCGCAGCGGCTGGAAGACGAAGCGTGGACCGCCAGCCAGAAGTTCGATGCGCCCGAAAGCCCGACGCGACGGCATCGTTCGTTCGCCCGCGCATCCTGATCGCACGATCCCGTCAGCGCCCCTGCACCGCTCGATCAGCGCCTCTTGCCCACGATCGTCGCAAACTCGACTGTCAGTCCGACGCGACCGATGCACTGCAGGTTCGTTGTTCGCGGTTGCGTCAGAAGCGTCAGCGGCTGCCGCGACGCAACGCCAGGTGCGCGAGCGCTGCCAAGGCAATGGCGAGCATGGCCAGTCCGCCGTCGGACACCGTCGGGATCGGCGTGGCGTTGGCGGCCACCGTTGCACCTATCGTCAAGCTGAAGTTGTCGTAATACTGCGTCATCGTTCCGCTCGACTGGTTACCGCCACCGAAGCCGAAGCGGGTTGACGTGGCGCCGCTGAGGTCTGGCGCGGCCGCGCCGGGGCCGCTCAACTTCGTAAACATCGCCGCTGTGAGCGTGCCGGAAAAAGTCGCCGTGCTGAAGCTCGTGCCCGGATACCCGGTCACGCCGAGATAGGCGCCGTAGAGCGTTCCGCCTTGTTCGACCAGCAGCATGACGTATTGACCCTGCCCGCTGGCGAAATCGCCGGCACCGGCGAGTGCGTCGAGGCGAAGCGTGAATGGCGACCCGTTCAGTGGGGCGTTGGTCGAGAAGTCGTTCTTGAACCCGGTGCCCCAGGTGCGAATGCCGGAGGTAGTAGTTGCGTTCAGGCGGGCTGCCGGATTGCCTCCCGCGGCCTCCGTGGTCATGGTGGAGGTGCCGATGTTGCCTAGCGTCCAGGCGGTGAAGTCGCCATCGGTAACGACGATTTGCGCGTGTGCGGAAAGCGCAATGCAGGTTGCGGAAAGCAGGATCATGCAGTTCAATATTCTCTTCATGTTGCGGTTCCTGGTCGGTGGGGTTCTATCGAGGATGAAACAAGGTCACTTGTCCAGTAGGAAGGACAAACTGCCCTCTCCCCTTTTTCCTTGTCAGCGGATGTGCGTGTTCAGAAAAACTGCTTGTTGTAGTCCGCTTCGGCGGTGGGGGCGAGTCAGTACTTCGGCTCGGCTCCCTGATCCCCCTCTCGCTCGTGAGAACGGAATTCCCGTTCCCATTCCGACACGAGGGATGAAAGATTGTTTGGCGAACCTGGCCGTGGCGGCAGACCTTGGCCGGCCGCGCGATCGGCGTGGTGGTTTGCGACGGCCTCATGCAGGAGATGACCAGCGCCGAATTCCTGTTGCATGTTCGCGATGCGTACCCCGACAGCGTGCGAATCATGTTGTCCGGCTACACGGACCCGCAGGTGGTGGACGAGGCGATGCGCAACTGCGACCTGTTCAAGTTCCTGACCAAACCGTGGGACGACCAGGATATGGTCGATGCGCTGCGCGAAGCATTCCGCCTGCACGAGGCCACGCTCGCGCGTCGGCGATAAGGCGACCGGTTCGCCCCGGGGCGCAATACGCCGGTAATATGTCGCTTGATCTGCATCAAGCTCCCTGCTGGGAGCATGCGCTTATACAGCTTCTCTCGATTTCCCGTCTGTTCAGGTATTCCGTGGATCCTTCCTCAACTATCGAACTCGTCTGCCCGGCCGGCGGCCTGCCGGCGCTCAAGGCTGCCGTCGACAACGGTGCCAATTGCGTCTATGCCGGCTTCAAGGACGACACCAACGCACGCAACTTCACCGGCCTCAACTTCGACGACGCCGGGTTGAAGGAAGGCGTCCGTTATGCTCACGACCATGGCGTCAAGGTGCTGATCGCGCTCAACACCTATCCGCAGACGGAGAGTTGGTCGCGCTGGACCGCGGCCGTCGATCGCGCCGCCGGCTACGGTGTCGATGCGATCATCCTGGCCGACCCCGGCCTGATGGCCTATGCGCAGCGCGCCCACCCGAACCTGCGCTTGCACCTCTCGGTGCAGGGTTCAGCGACGAATTACGAAGCGATCAATTTCTACCGCGAACGATTCGGCATTCAGCGCGCCGTGCTGCCACGCGTGCTGTCGCTGGCGCAGGTCGAGCAGGTGATCGCCAACACGCCTGTCGAGATCGAGGTGTTCGGCTTCGGTGGCCTGTGCGTGATGGTCGAAGGCCGCTGCGCGTTGTCGGCCTACGTCACCGGCACGTCACCCAACTGCAACGGCGCCTGCTCGCCCGGCAAGGCAGTGCGCTGGGAGCAAACGCCGCAGGGCATGGAAACGCGACTGAGCGGCATTCTCATCGATCGTTTCGCCGATGGCGAACGCACCGGCTACCCGACCATCTGCAAGGGCCGCTTCGAGGTCGACGAAGAAACCTACTACGCCATCGAGGAACCGGCCAGCCTCAACACGCTGGAACTGCTGCCCGAACTCGTGCGCATGGGCATCCGCGCCATCAAGATCGAAGGTCGCCAGCGCAGCCCGGCTTACGTCGCCCAGGTGACGAAAATTTGGCGCGAGGCTATCGACACCTGCCTGAGCGACCCGGCTCATTTTGCGCCAAAGGCTGCCTGGATGGCCGAACTGAACAAGGTCTCCGAGGGCCAAAGCTACACACTCGGCGCCTACAACCGGCCATGGAAGTAATGGCCCCCCACGCTCGCAAACCCTGCTCGCTGCCCCCCACAGGGGGGCGCATGCCGCCTTGGGGCGGCCCTTCGGTGGCATGATGAAGCTTTCCCTCGGTCCGCTCCAGTACTACTGGCCCCGGCAGCAGACGCTCGACTTCTACGAGTCCGTTGCGGCGATGCCGGTCGACATCGTCTATCTCGGCGAAACGGTCTGCTCGCGTCGGCACGAACTGCGGCTCGACGACTACTTGGATGTCGCCAACCGTCTTGCCGATGCCGGCAAGGAAGCGGTGCTGTCGACCTTGACGCTGATCGAATCCGAATCCGATCTCAAGGCCTTGCGACGCATGGTCGACAACGACAAATTCGCCGTCGAAGCCAATGAAATGGGCGCGGTGCGTCTGCTGGCTGAAAAGAAGGTTCCCTTCGTCGCCGGCCCGACGCTGAACATCTTCAACGCCGAAACGCTCGGCCTCCTCGCCGGCCTCGGCGCCACGCGCTGGATCATGCCGCCGGAAGCGAGCCGCGATCTGCTGGTGGGAATGCGGCCCGCGAACATCGCAACCGAGGTGTTCGCCTACGGCCGCGTGCCGCTCGCCTATTCGGCGCGCTGCTTTACCGCCCGTCGCTTCAATCTCCAGAAGGACACCTGCGAGTTCAAGTGCATCGACTTTCCCGACGGCATGACGATCAGCACCCGCGAGGGCCAGGAGTTCCTCTCGCTCAACGGAATCCAGACGCAATCGGCGAAGGTATACAATCTGCTCGCCGATCTGCCCGATCTGGCCGCCGCCGGCGTCGAGATCCTGCGGATCAGCCCGCAATCGACGGGAACCGCCGATGTGCTGGCCGCCTTCCGCGCCAGGATCGACGGCAACACCGCCACTTTGACCGGTGACTCTTGCAACGGCTTCTGGCACGGCCGACCGGGACTCGAAATGATAGGGAAAGCCGCATGACCAAGACATTCAAGCTGCCGCAGTTCACGCTGCCGACACCCCTTGCCAAATTGGGCAGCCGCCTGCCGCAATTGCCACCGACCCTGGCTTTGCTGACCGGCCTCAACTTGGCATTGGGCCGCATGATTCCGCGCGCGCCGCTGGAGCCGCTGATCGGCAAACGCTTCGCCATCCGCGTTCTCGATGCCGGCCTCACCTTGCGCTTCGCCTACGGCAGCCGAGGCTTCCGCCCGATCTTCGACACCGCGCCCGCCGACCTGACGATCTCGGCCAAGAGCCGCGACTTCATCGCCCTGCTGGCGCGCGAGGAAGATCCCGACACCTTGTTCTTCAGTCGTCGCCTGCTGACGGAAGGCGACACCGACCTCGGTCTGCTGGTCAAGAACACGCTGGACGGTATCGAGTTGCCACGTTTCGACGCCGCCCGCCTGACCCCCGCCGAAGTGCTGCGTCGGCTGCGCGAGCGCCTGGCGACGCCGCGTGCGATCTGACGCCGCCTGACCGTTGGCGAAAGCCCATTCGCCGCTTTCCCTGTACCTCGCCAGCGCCTACACGCTGCTGGCGATTTATGGCAGCCTCTATCCGTTCGACTGGCACGACACCGGCGTCTCGCTGACCGCCTTTCTCTTCGCCGACTGGCCGCGCTACACCACAAGCTTCGACATCGCGAGCAACGTCGTCGCCTACGTCCCGCTCGGCTTTCTCTGGGCCACCGTCCTGCAATCAAGGCTGGCGCCCATGATTGCGGTTGTTGCCGCGGCAGCGATTGGCGCGACGCTCAGCCTGACCATGGAGGTCGGGCAGCACTTCGTGCCCAGCCGCGTGCCGTCGAACCTCGACTTCGCCTGCAATGCGGCCGGTGCGCTGATCGGCGCGCTGGCAGGCGCGGAGTGGGGTCGCACGATGCTCGATGGCGGCCAGCTGGATGCCCTGCGCAAACGGCTGTTCCTGCCCGGCGCCGGTGCCGACGCGGGCCTGCTGCTGATCTGGCTGTGGATCCTGACCCAGCTAAATCCCGACACGCTGCTGTTCGGCAACGGCGGCCTGCGCGAACTGCTGGACATTCCGGCGCCACTGCCGTACTCGGCAGAAGGGTTCGCCCGCATCGAGGCCGCCATCGTTGCCGCCGATGTTTTTGCCATTGCGCTGATTGTCACCCTGTTGTCGCGCCGCTGGCGCGCGGATCTGCCGCTCATGGTGCTCGGCGCCGGGCTGCTGGCGAAGAGCTCCGCCTTCCTGATCATGATGGGCGGCCGCGCCGGCCTTGCCTGGGCCACGCCGGGCAGCCTGAGCGGTCTCGCCATCGGCCTGGTCCTCTGGTTCCTGGCAACGCCGTTGCAGGCGCGCTGGCAGCAGGCCATCGCCGCGCTCTCGCTGCTTCTCGCCACCACGCTGGTTAACATCGCCCCCGAGAATCCCTATCTGGCCAACACCTTCCAGATCTGGAATCCCGGCCAGTTCCTCAACTTCCACGGCCTGACCCGGCTGGCCTCGAACCTCTGGCCTTTCCTGGCACTGCCATGGCTGATCCTCCTGAGAACCGATCATGAACGCTGAAATCAAGGACCTCGCCAGCCTGCGCGCTGCGCTGCGCGAGTTCGCCGCCGTCCGCGACTGGCGGCAATTTCACACGCCCAAGAACCTCGCCATGGCCATGATCGTCGAGGCAGCCGAACTGGTCGAGCACTTCCAGTGGCTGACGCCCGAACAAAGCAACGCGCTCGCGCCGGACAAGCTCGCCGAGGTACGCGACGAGGTGGCCGATACCCTTATCTACCTTGTGGAATTTGCCGACGCGCTGGGTATCGACCCCATTGCCGCGGCGCGCGATAAGATTGCAAAAAACGCAGTCAAATATCCGGCCCCCGAGAGAACACCATGAGCTACTACAAGTACCACGTCTTCTTCTGCACCAACCAGCGCGAAACCGGCGAGATGTGCTGCAACAACCACGGTGCGGCCGACATGCGCGACTACTGCAAGCAGCGCGTCAAGGCGCTCGCCGACACGATTCCCGGCAAAGTGCGCATCAACAATGCCGGCTGTCTCGACCGCTGTGATCAGGGCCCGGTCATCGTCATCTATCCCGAAGCCACCTGGTACACCTACGTGGACAAGGAGGATATCGACGAGATCATCGATTCTCATCTCGTCAAGGGCAAAGTCGTCGACCGACTGAAGATATGACCCGGCACGAGCGCATCCTGCTCGACGGTCCGGCCGGCAAGCTGGAGGTTTTTGTCGACCCGCGCGAGGCCGCGACAGGTATCGCGCTGATCGCGCATCCGCATCCGCTGTTCGGCGGCACCGCCGACAACAAGGTAGTGACGACGCTGGCCAAGGCCTTGCGCGAACTCGGCTGCACGACGCTGCGGCCGAGCTTCCGCGGCGTCGGCGGCAGCGAGGGCGTCCATGACCGCGGCATTGCCGAGACCGACGACTTGTACGCGGTGTACGTCTATGCGCGCGGGCGCTTCGGCGATCTGCCGATTTATCTCGCCGGCTTTTCCTTCGGCGCCTTCGTCGTCACGCGGCTGGCTAAGCGCCTGCAAGAGTCAGCCGTGGTGGTGCGCCGATTAGTACTGGTCGGCACGGCCGCCGGCTTCATCGAAGGCGATCGTCAGTACGAAACCGAAGCGGTGGCACCGGACACCATCGTCATCCACGGTTCGGCGGATGCAACCGTGCCGCTCGCCAACGTGCTCAAATGGGCCGAGCCACTGGAGCTGCCCGTCACTGTCGTCGCCGGCGCCGACCACTTCTTCCACCGGCGGCTGCACATCATTCGCAAGATCATTCACGACGCATGGAAGCCATGAACGATCCCCTGATCGTCGACAACTTGCACAAGCGTTACGGCGACCGCGAGGTGGTCGCCGGCATCTCGTTCACGCTCGCCAAGGGCGAATGCTTCGGCCTGCTCGGCCCGAACGGCGCCGGCAAAACCACTACCCTGCGTTGCTGCCTGGGCCTGACCGCACCCGATGGCGGCAGCATCACGCTGGTCGGCGAGCCGGTGCCCGAGCGCGCTCGTGAAGCGCGCATGCGCGTCGGCGTGGTGCCGCAATTCGATAACCTCGATCCGGATTTTTCCACCACCGAAAACCTTCTCGTTTTTGGTCGTTACTTCGGTCTCGACGACGCGACGATCCGCGCCCGCATTCCACGCCTGCTGGAATTTGCCGGCCTGACGAACAAGGCCAGCGCCGCCATGCGCACGCTGTCCGGCGGCATGAAGCGGCGCCTGACGCTGGCCCGCGCGCTCATCAACGACCCGGACGTGCTGCTGCTCGACGAACCGACGACCGGCCTCGACCCGCAGGCGCGGCACCTGATCTGGGAACGGCTGCAAGGCCTGCTCGCGGAAGGCAAGACGATCCTCCTCACGACGCACTTCATGGAAGAGGCGGAGCGCCTGTGCAACCGGCTGGCCATCATGGACGAAGGCCGCATCATTTCCGAAGGTACGCCACAGGCGCTGATCGCCCAGCACATTCCCGTCTCGCCCTCGCCGCTGCGCCCAGCCAACCTCGAAGACGTATTTCTGAAACTGACCGGTCACGAACTGAGGGATTGATGGCAGCCACTTCGTACTTCGCCCCGCCCAGTCTTTCCATGCGCGCCACCGCAGTCTGGCGCCGTAACTTCATGGTCTGGAAGAAGCTCGCCATTCCGTCCATCCTTGGCAATCTCGCCGATCCGATGATCTACATGTTCGGCCTCGGCTACGGCCTCGGCGGGCTGCTGCCGGCGGCGCTGCCCGCCTTCGGCGGCGGCTCCTACATCTCCTTCCTCGCCGCCGGTACCGTGTGCGCCTCGACCATGAACGCGGCGTCCTTCGAAGCGCTCTACTCGGCTTTCGCGCGCATGCACGTGCAAAAGAGCTGGGAAGCCATCATGAACGCACCCATCTCGCTCGACGACGTCGTTCTCGGCGAACTGCTCTGGGCCGCCGGCAAGGCCACGCTTTCCGGCGTCGCCATCTTGATCGTCGTTGCGGCCATGGGACTGACGCATTCGCCGCTGGCCCTGTGGGCGATTCCCGCCATCTTCCTGACCGGCCTCGCCTTCGCCGCGCCCGGCCTGATCGTCACCGCGCTGGCGCCGTCCTACGATTTCTTCATGTACTACTTCACGCTGTTCATCACGCCGATGACGCTGCTCTCGGGCGTCTTCTTTCCGCTCGAACAATTGCCCGCCGGCATCCAGGCCGCGGCGCAAGTATTGCCGCTGACGCATGCCGTGGCGCTGATCCGGCCATTGTTGTTCGGCCGGCTACCGAATGCGCCGCTGCTGCACATTGCGGTGCTGGCGACGATCACCGTCGTCTGCTACTGGATTGCGCTGGGGCTGACGAGACGCAGGCTGCTGTCCTGAGAGTCAGCCGTGGCGGTACGCCGCCCGAAGGCCTCCACATCGGTATCGAGGCGCAATTCCTGGATTGCTGTTGTGATTGGTGTTGGGGTCGGTGGTGGTGGTGTTGGCGCCGTCGTCGCGCCGAACTGCTCCGCGCCCAACCACCAGAGCGCGATGGCCAGCACGAGTGCGGCCACGGTGGCGATCCACCACGGCAGCGCACGCGGCGGTACCGCTTTCTCGTGGGCGACTTCGGTCGCGTCCTGGTCGACCAGGACGGTCGGATGATCGAAGCAGCTGAGCTCGTCGGTTGCCTGCTGCGCGGCAGCGGCCGCCAGGCGCAGCTGCGCCTCGGCCTCGCGGCGCGCCGCTTCGGCCCGCGCCGCTTCCGCTTCGCGCAGCGTGCGCTGCCCGGCAAGCTGGGCAACATCGCGTTCGGCAGCCACGCGCGACAATGCCGTCGCTTCGAGACTGCGTTCCATCTGGATCTTTTCGTTGGCAGCCTGCAATGCCGCCTGCTCGGACGCTGCGCGAGCGTCGGCCAACTCCTTGAGCTGCCTTTCCCGATCGAGCCGGGCGGCGATGGCTGCCCGCAGGTCCGTGGCAGCCATCTCGCGGCGCCGGGTCTCGGCCAATGCCAGTTCCTCGGCCTCCAGGCGCTGCTGGGCCAGACGCTGGGCATCGCGTTCGATCGTCACGCGCTCCAGGGTCATCGCCCGGGCCGCGATTTCCGCTTTTAGCCGTGCCCTGGCCTGTTCAACCGCCGCGGCTTCGGCGTCGGCACGCCGTCGGGCGACTTCCTTCGCTTCGCGCTGGGCCGCCTGGAACTCCTCTGCCTTGGCCGTGCCGCTCGCTTCGTCGGCCAGCCAAGTCAACGCCGCGGCCTCGCCTTCGCGTTCCGTTGCGAGTCGATTGCCTTCGGCCTTCCTGCGCTGCTCGGCTTCCGCCAGATCGCGCATCAGTTTGCTCACGCCCACCCTCCCGGAGCCGGTCATGCCCTGACGGTAGAATACCAGTATGGATGCCCTGCTCGTGCTTACCAATCTACCCGATGCCGCCAGCGCGCGGGCGCTGGCAGAACATATCGTCTCGGCGCGACTGGCGGCGTGCGTGAATATCCTCGCCCCGTGCCGGTCGGTCTATCGCTGGCAAGGCAAGGTCGAGGA
>PMIH01000070.1:8539-11516 GCA_003158255.1 Rhodocyclaceae bacterium | reverse complement strand
AGCACTGCCAAACCGCCATCGCCGGCCGCTTCGGCAAGTTCGAGCAACCCTTCGGCGCCAGGCGCATCCCCGTGCGGCTGCATGGCGGATGACGTCACTCAACCACCGCGCCTGGCTCGCATGAAGGAAATTCCGTCATGCTATACACCGCATATTCGGCGTGGATAAAGTAGCCGCCAGAAAATCAAGCGTGCGCGGCTCGCTGCGCACGTCAAACAACAAGCCCTCTTGAAGGGAAAAATTCCGTAACCGAAGATTTATCTTGTTGCCGATGCCACAGGACAAGGTGGCATCGATGGGCTGATTGGGGATGGCTGCTATGTGGGTAGGTGCTTCGGTTCGGCGAATTCTTGGCGGCGCAATGCTTTTCCGTGATTGGCTTCTTCAGATCGAACATCATAAAGCCGCGCGGTCGGGAGCTCAGATTTTCCGCCCAGCGCGAACCGAGACGGAACGTTTCGCATTTACCCCGTGGAAGCGAAACAGGGGAGTTGCCATGAACAATCGTAGTCTGTCCCCGTTTTAAGTGCTTGTCATTACCAGCGGGTGGAATGGGGGCTCAAACATTTTTGGCCATGAAGCATTAGCGTTTACAGGTCAAGGTGTCTACAGCTATGGTACGAAAGACCTTTATGGCTCTAGCACCACAGATTACCTCAACAGCCAGATCTCGAATCGAGACGTAACGATCACGATACTGAAAACCACCGCAGAACAAGAAAAGATGATGATCGACTATTACAACAAGAACTATGGCAGTCGTTCAAAGTACTCGGCGACTAGCAATAACTGCGCTAACGCTGCTGCTGGCGCATTAAGCGACGCAGGGGCAATAGGTCCTCTACTGATTACAGACCTGACACACCCTATGATGTCCAACGGTGGTCTTCGAATCAGCCAGGGGCGGTAACACAGACCTTGCCTCAGGGGAGTCTGCCGCCAAGCAATTTCCGGAGCTTCAACCCGTGATTTTTTGTATGGTCGGCAGGTAGGATAAATGGGCAAAATACTTGTCGCGCTCTTGATTTTGATAATCATGGCGCTATCGTTCTGGGCCTACAAGTTCCTTGGTTCTGGCGGTGCAGCCAATCAGAAAGCTACCTATGCTGAAATGCAGGGGATCGAACTTGATTATCGTGGCAACAAGATCTCAACGCCGTTTGTGCTTGATACTTCCAACGGGCTGCGTCTTGCGGCTTTTGAAACGGGTGACGCAAAATTTCCATATGCATGGCTCGCGTTGACGCTCGATAATGATGAGGATGCTAATGGCGTTTATCAAATCGGGAAAGCTCCTCCATGGAAGCTCACCTGTGCGCAAATAGATGCATTGCTAGCTAAAGAGCAAACTTCAGTAAAGGTTGCATTGTTTCTGAGAAAGCAATGCAATAACAATAGAGGAAGTACCACGAATATCCCGTAAACCAGCACTCCATCAGCCATTCCATCTCCCCACCGAACCGGGCCATCACGACTGACTTTCACCACCGCCGAGCGTGACAGACTTTTCTCTATCAGTCGTTTGTCATCATCGCTGTGCACCTCGGTATCTCTCACGTCCGTGTGAGCCACGTTCCAGCGGACACCGCGCAAGTTGCCGCGCGGCAGCGCCGGGCTGGTGAAAATCCTCGCCGCGCCGCGCTGCCGGATCGCATCGAACAAGCGATAGGGCGTGCCGCGCCACAACAGCGCGGACAACACCACGTTGGTATCAAGAACGATCCTCACCCGAACCCTTCGCCTGTTCCCGCGCCCGACGTTCCGCTCGTGCGGCCTTCACCTCGGCCGCGACTTCCTCTTCCGTCATCGGCGCCACGCCGGCCGCTTCCAGCGCCGGCGCAATCGCCAGCAGCCGATCCAGCGCCGAGCGCTTCCTTGCCTTGCCGGCAAGGAATTCCACGAAGTCTTCCACCTCCGCCACCTGCTGCGGCGAAAGCGTCCTGAGCTTCGAGATCAAAGCCTGTTCCACAGTCGCATTCATCGTTGAACCTCCGTTGCCGTCAGCGCGCCAGCGCCTGCAAATGCTTCTTGGTCAGGAAGGCATCGAGCGGCTTCTTGATCACGCTCTTGTCGTCGTCGGGCAGTTGCTCGACTTCCTGAAACTGCTTGAGTGCCATTGGGGTCAGGCTCGAATTGACTTGCTTGGGATGGAAATGTGAGCCTGGCCTCTCTTATACAACAGCGCGGACAACACGACGCTGGTATCCACCCGAGCAATCACACCCCATCATACCGCGGCCGATCCGGGCCTGGCTGGAAGGCGGCCCGCGGGCGCCACCGGTAACAATCTGAAACACTTCACCTGCCGCTGCCGGCAGGCGGACCGGCCGGCGTCCGCGTTATTCGCTCCAGAACGTGTGTTCTATGTCAGGAGCAAGAAATGACGAACAAATTCTGGATTCCCGCCCTGCTGGCCGCCGCCACTTTCAGCGTCGGCGCCTTTGCCCACGAAGGTGATCGCGACGAGTGGCACGAACATCACCACCACCGCTACTGGGAAGAGCGCATGCAGGAACGGCATGAATACATGGAGCCGCGCATTGTCTATCCCGCGCCGCCGGCAATGTATCGGGAACCCATTGTCTATGCGCCCGCTCCGACTTACTACGTTGCCCCGCCCGCGTACTACGGCCCGCCCATTCTGCTACCGCACGAAATCCATCGCATCATTCGGGAATCGCTGTTCGGCCGCTGACACCGCGGCGTACCGCCACGGCTGACTTTCGAGCTCGTGGCGGCGGGCCGGCCAGTAACTGTTCGGCGTTTGCACGTCTAGACCAATCAAGACGCAGTGTTCCAGCAGTCACGCTCACGTTCGCAGCAGCGTGCGTTGGCGGCAGTTTGTCGGTAAAGTTGAGGGAAAATCTGGAGCCATCATGAAATCGACTCTTGCACTGACCCTCGCCTTGGCCTTGTCGTCTTGCGCGTCGACGTCCCCCGAACCCGTCGCTGACGGCAGCCGCGCGGCGTGCTCCCG
>PMIH01000070.1:0-8472 GCA_003158255.1 Rhodocyclaceae bacterium | reverse complement strand
ATCGCCTCTCGCCAGTAGGGCATCTTGCCACCCGCCTCCGGCACCACGGTTTCGCGGCCGAGAAAGTAGGAGGTGGCCATGGGTTCGATATCGAGACCCTGCGCGGCGCATCGCGACAGCGCTTCCGGGACATCGGGCTGCTCCATGAAGCCGTACTGGATACTCACACGGTAGAAGCGCTGGCTCAGTCGCTCGACGGTGACGCGCTGGTCATCTGGTATGCGCGGCACAGGCGGTGCGGTCACGGTGGCGATCACCATGCGTTCGTGCAGCACCTTGTTGTGCTTGAGGTTGTGCAGCAGCGCGTGCGGCACATGATCGGCATAGGGCGTCATGAACACGGCGGTGCCGGGTACCGTTATCACGTCCGGCGTTTCGATGGCCGGCACGAACTCGGCGAGGACCAGGGCGTGGGCATCGAGGCGTTCATGGACCAGTTGCCGCCCTGCTTTCCAGGTGGTCAGCAGCAGATAGACAAAGCCACCGAAGGCCAGCGGGAACCAGCCGCCATCGACGATCTTGGTGGCATTGGCGGCGAGGAAAGTGAGGTCCAGGGTCAGGAGAAGTCCGAATACGGCGATAGCCAGCGACCGACTCCAGCCCCATTGGTGGCGCGCAACCAGATAGGCAAAGATGTCAGTGATGATCATGGTGCCGGTGACGGCAATGCCATAGGCCGCCGCCAGATTCGTCGACGATTTGAAGGCCAGCACGAGACCGATAACGCCCAGCAACATGAGCCAGTTCACGCCGGGCATGTAGATCTGTCCCATCTGGCTGCTGGAGGTATGCAGGAGATCCATGCGCGGCGCGTAGCCGAGCTGAATGGTCTGGTGGGTGATGGAGTAGACGCCGGTGATGACCGCTTGCGACGCGATCACGGTCGCCGCGGTGGCCAGCCCGACCAGCGGCAGCATGAACCACTCCGGCGCCATCAGATAGAACGGATTTTGAATCGCCTTCGGGTCGGCCAGCAACAGCGCGCCCTGGCCAAAATAGTTGAGCAGCAGCGCGGGCAGCACCAGGCCNNGCCAGAAACACGCTGCCCATGGCGAGAAAGCCGAGCTTGGGATCGGCGACGAGGAAAGCGAGCGCATGGCCGGGCCAGAGTGCGTTCAGCACGGCGGGATTCGCCGCGATCTGGAACGCACCCAGGACGGCGAGAACGATGAACCAGACGATGGTGATGGGCCCGAAGCTGACACCGACTTTGGCCGTGCCGTGGCGCTGGATCCAGAACAACCCGATCAGGACGCCAATGGTCAGCGGCACGATGTAGGGCGTAAACACGGGCGTCGCCACTTCGATGCCTTCGATGGCGGAGAGCACCGAGATGGCCGGTGTGATCAAGCCGTCGCCATAGAAAAGTGCGGCGCCGAAGAGGCCAAGCATCAGTGCGATGCGGCGGGTTCCCGGTGTCAGCTTCTCTTCCGACAGCACGCGCGCCATTAGCGCCATGATGCCGCCCTCGCCGCGATTGTCCGCACGCAGGATCAGGATCACGTATTTGAAGGAGACCACCACGATCAACGACCAGAACACCAGTGAGAGAATGCCGAGCACGTTGTCCGGCGTAATCGGCACCGGATGATGTTCGTTGCCAAACACTTCTTTGATCGCATAGAGGGGGCTGGTGCCGATGTCGCCATAGACCACGCCGAGCGCGGCAAGGGCTAGCACGGTGGTGCTGTCTTTATGTTCTTCGTGGCTCATGGCAATCTCAGAGTTGAAATCGGTAGCCGACACCTGTCTCGGTCAACAGATGTTTCGGTCTTGCCGGATCGGCTTCAAGTTTTTGTCGTAGATGTCCGACATATATTCGCAGATAGTGGCTGCGTTCGCCACAGCCCGGGCCCCAAACGTCGCGCAACAATTGCCGATGGGTCAGGACGCGGTCGGCATGGGCAAGAAACAAGCATAGCAGCCGGTATTCGATGCGTGTCAGATGCACCGGCACGCCGCCGCGTTCGACGGCTCGATGCACATGATCGACGCGCACGTCGCCGAACTCGACTACCGGCGCATCGGTGGTTTGGCCATGCCGGCGCAGCATCGCCCGTAGTCTTGCCCGCAATTCGCCGACGCCGAACGGCTTGGTCAGATAATCGTCAGCGCCGGCATCGAGCGCCGCGATCTTGGCATCCTCGGCCGAGCGCGCCGACAGCACCAGCACCGGCACCGCCGACCATGCGCGCAACTCGCGGATGAAATCGACGCCATCCTTGTCCGGCAGACCGAGATCGAGCAGGATCAGCGTCGGCATTGACTTCCCGATCTGCTCCAGCGCCGCGGCGGCGCTGGCTGCCTCGGCAACCTGATAGCCTTCCTCCTCCAGCGCCACACGCACGAAAGCCCGAATCTGCGGCTCGTCCTCGACGACAAGCATCCGGGCGAGCTCGTCAGTCGCCATGATCTTCCTCCACGACCGGCGGCTGTCCCACCGGCAGTGAAAACACGAAACAGGCGCCGCCTTCCGGCCTGTTGGCGGTACGAATGTGGCCGCCATGCACTTCGACAATNNATCTCGCCCTGCGGCGCGTACTTGGCGGCATTTTCGAGCAGGTTGCACAACACCCGCTCCAGCAGCACGGCATCGAACTCCAGCAGGGGCAGATCGGCCGCCAGTTCGACGCGCACATCGCGATTCTTCAGAATGGCCGCCGTAGCCTGCAAGCTGGCGCCGACGACTTCTTCCAGCGGCTGCCATTCCTTGCGCAACTGCGTGCGGCCGACTTGCAGCCGCGCCATGTCGAGCAGGTTATCCACCAGCGCCGCCAGCCGCAGCGACTGATCGCGCAACGAAGCGGCGGCCTCCGCGTGTGCCGGCGGCAGCGGCGGTCGCGCCAGCGCCAGCGAATCGGCGATGCCGACCAGCACCGTCAGCGGCGTTCGCAGGTCATGGGAAACCGCGGAGAGCAACGCGGCGCGCAGCCGCTCGGATTCCAGACGCACCGTCGCCTCCTGCGCCACCTCGACGTAGTGGATGCGCTCGACCGCAATCGCCGCCAGCGAGGCCACCGTTTCCAGCAGTGGGCGATGGGCCTCGGCGAAGATCGAAGCGTCGACGTCGTCGGCCGTGATCTGGAGGACACCGCGGATTCGCATCGGCGCACGCAGCGGCAGCAGCAACGCCGGGGCATAGCCGCTTTCATGCGCTGCCAGCATCATGGCAATGCCATTTTCATAGACGGCACGGACGTGCGGCCGATCGTCGGCAATCGGTGGCACATGCAGCATCGCCTTGCCGCCCACTTCGTCGGCGAGAAAGCGCTGCACGATCTCCGCTACCTGTGCCACCGTCAGCACACCGGACAGCTCGCGCGCCATCTCGTACAGCGCCTGCGTGCGCGCCTCGCGCTGCGCCGCATCCTGAGCGCGCTCCTGCAAGCGGGCGGCGAGCTGGCCGATCACCAGCGCCACCACCAGCATCACGACGAAGGTGATCAGGTACTGGACGTCGGCCACCGCCCAGGAAAGACGCGGCGGCACGAAAAAGAAATCGAACAGCGCGACGCTGGCGAAGGCCGCCAGCACCGCCGGCCCGCTGCCCAGACGCGCCGCCACCAGCACTACTGCCAGCAGGAACAGCATGGCAATGTTGGTGGGGTCGACAATATCCACCAGCGGCAGTGCGACCAGCGCCATCGCCGCACACACCAGCAGAGCCAAGACATAACGCGCGAAGCGCGGCAAAGAGGCGGACATCGTCTTCGTCTCCGACCTATCGGGCTTCCATGCTAGGCGCAGCCAAGTAAAAATTGGGTAAAAATTCAACTCGAAAAGTTGCCCGAAAGTCAGTCATGGCGGCACGCCGAGCAGCCGCACTTGTTCGCGGCGAATTGGCAAGTGTTGCCCGGTGACGACAGGTCCCGCCGCCGATATACCCATACCACTAGAATGGCGTATGCTTTGCCGCCGATCTTGCCCGGCGACCGGCTTTTGCCAACATCCTTCTGTCCCGGAGACACATGACTCATTCCGAGAACCCGATCCCGCAAAGTGCGAACGAGAATCGCACACTGCCGGCCCCCGATCCGACCTTGATCACGGCCGCTGCGGCCGCTGCCTTGCTTGCCGCCTGCGGCGGTGGTGGCGGTGGCGGCGGCAGCAGTTCGGGCGGATCGGACACTTCGGCCAAGCCCACTGCGGCGCAAGCCTCCCGCTTCCTTGGCCAGGCAGCCCTTTGCACCAGCGACGACGACCTCCGGCTGTTGCAGCTCATGGGCTACGAATCCTGGCTGAATCAATCGTTCTCGACGCCCCCGGCGGGCAGCAGTTGGGACTGGCTGGTCAGCCAGGGATACGAGACCGACACTTATCGCTATTCAAGTTCGCCCTCCGACTTCGCCATTTGGCGCAACCTCATTACCGCGCCCGACCAGTTACGCCAGCGCGTCGCCCTGGCACTGTCCGAATATTTCGTTGTCTCGGCCACTGGCCTCAGCAGCCAGTGGCCGCAGTTTGCCATGGCGGCCTATTGGGACGTGCTGTGCACAAATGCCTTCGGCAATTTCCGCCAGTTGCTCGAAGCCGTGACGCTCAATGCGGCCATGGGCCAATACCTCAACACCAAGGGCAACCAGAAGGAAAACGTCGCCACGGGGCGCGCCCCGGACGAGAACTACGCCCGCGAAGTCATGCAGTTATTCACCATCGGCCTGTTGGAACTCAACAGTGACGGCACCGTGAAGACCGACGGCTCCGGCAAACCGCTCGAAACTTACGACCAGGGCACCATCACCAACCTCGCCCGCGTGTTCACCGGCTGGGACCTGGATACCTCGACCTCATCCAGCACTTCGACGTTGACTTACCGCCTGCCGATGCATTTCATCGCCGCCCGGCATTCNNACCACGATTCCGGCAGGAACGGATGGCGTGGCCGCCCTGAAGACCGCGCTCGACACCTTGTTCAACCACCCCAACGTCGGCCCCTTCTTCGGCCGGCAGATGATCCAGCGGTTGGTGACCAGCAATCCCAGTCCGGCCTATGTCGCGCGTGTCGCCGCCGCCTTCAATAATGACGGTTCCGGTACGCGCGGCAACATGCAGGCCGTGATTCGCGCCGTACTGCTCGATGCCGAAGCCCGCTCCGACGCCGCCTTGACGCAGCAGTACAGCGGCAAACTGCGTGAGCCGATGCTGCGTTTCATCCAGTGGGCACGAACGTTTGGCGCCAGTTCGGCCGCAGGGACATGGAAGATCTACGACTTGAGCGATCCGGCCACGCGCCTCGGCCAAAGCCCGCTCCGTTCGCCGTCGGTGTTCAATTACTTTCGACCAGGCTATACGCCGCCCAATACTGCGATCGCGGCGGCCGGCCTGACGGCACCGGAGTTTCAGCTGACCAACGAATCCACCATCGCCGGCTATCTCAACTTCATGCAGTCCGTCATTGCCAGTGGCGTTGCCGATGTCACCACCACTTACCCGAACGAACAGGCGCTGGCTGCCGACCCCGTGGCATTGGTCAATCGCCTTAACCTGATGCTGGCGGCCAACCAACTGTCGGCCGCGAACCTGGCCAGCATTGCCGCCGCGGTCGCCAGCATCTCCGCTGCAACCGCCGCCGGCGTCACCAACCGCATCCGCGCCGCTGTCATGCTGGTCATGGCCTGTCCGGAATATCTGGTGCTGAAATAGGAAAAACGATGAAGATCAACAAGAGCACCGATCTCGCCCGCAGAGCCTTCCTGAGACAGGGCAGCGCACTCGGCGTCGCCGGCGTCGCCGCGCCGTGGGCGCTGAATCTGGCGGCGATCGGCGAAGCTGCGGCCCAGACGGCTACGGACTACAAGGCGCTGGTCTGCGTTTTCCTGTACGGGGGCAACGATCACGGCAATACGTTGATTCCCTGCGACGCCAGCCACTACGCCTCCTATCAGACCATTCGCAACAACCTCGCCATCGCGCAGGCCAACCTGGCCGGCACGGCGCTGACACCGACGATCGCGTTGCCCGGTGGCCTGCAATATGCCCTGGCGCCGCAGCTCACGTTGCTGAAACCCTTGTTCGATCAAGGGAAGATGGCCGTACAACTGAACGTCGGACCGCTCATCGCACCGACCACCCTGGCCCAATATAACGCCAGGTCGGTCGCGCTGCCGCCCAAGCTGTTCTCGCACAACGACCAGCAGTCCATCTGGCAATCCTCGCTGCCCGAGGGCGCCACGTCGGGCTGGGGCGGCCGCATCGGCGACCTGTTCCTGAGCAGCAACGGTACTGCCGCCATGACGTGCATGTCGGTGACCGGTAACGCCGTCTATCTCGCCGGGCACCAGGCCGTGCAGTATCAGGTGGCGCCGTCTGGCGCCGTTCCCGTCCGGGGAATCAAGACCACCCTCTACGGCTCTGCCGCTTGCGCCGCCGAATTGCGCTCGCTCATCACGCAGGCGAGCGCGCAGTCGCTCGAAAACGAGCTGGCGATCGTCACGCGACGCTCCATCGATACCGAAGTAGCGGTCACCTCGGCTCTGGCCGGCGTGTCTCCCTTCACGACCAGCTTCAACACCGGCAACTCCCTGGCCGTGCAATTGCAGACGGTGGCGAAATTGATCGCCGCCCGCAGCACTCTGGGTACCAAACGCCAGGTCTTCCTGGTATCCATGAGCGGCTTCGACCTGCACGACAACCTGATGGCGCTGCACCCGGGCCTGCTGACGAGCGTCAGCGAAGCTCTCCGCTCCTTCTACGATGCCACGGTCGAACTCGGAATTTCCAATAGCGTCACCGCCTTCACTGCCTCCGACTTCGGCCGCACGCTGACTTCGAACGGCGGCGGCTCCGATCACGGCTGGGGCAGCCACCACTTCGTCATTGGCGGCGCCGTCAACGGCGGCCGCTTTTACGGCACCGCACCGGCAGTCTCCATCAATGGTCCCGACGACGTCGGCCAGGGCCGCCTGTTGCCGACCACGTCCGTCGACCAGTTTGCCGCCACCCTGGCTGCATGGTTCGGCGTCTCGGACAGCGGCATGACCACTGTCGTCCCGAATATCGGCAATTTCGCCATGAGGAACATGGGCTTCGTCTAAGCGAACACTGAACAGGGAATTGAATATGTCAAACAGGCTGCTTGGCTCGGGAGTTCTAGTCGCGGTACTGGCATCAATATCCGGTACTGCATGGTGCTTTAGCGACACCACCGCCACAACTCTGACTGCAATCGCGGGTGTGGCCGCGGCCTGCGCGGCAGAACCAATGCGCGGCACGGTCTACTACTACTGCGATTGCGGCGTAGGCGCAGCTGCAAACTGCGTGGCGGGAAATGATGCTAATGCGGGGACCGACCCCGCGGCTCCGCGCCGAACGATCACGGATGCCGTCACTCGCTTCGGATCACTCACAGGGACCAACACAATTGCCTTCTGTAAAGGCGGAGCGTTCGACTCAAGTCCAACATATTGGCACTCACTCGACAACTCAAGTTGTGCCGCGGGAACAACTTGCAACGACCTGAGAGAGTATTCGCCAACGACGTTTGCGAGCAGTGCAAAGCCCATCATCAACAATGCGGCAGCCAAAGTGACAACCTTCGCCGTCTCAGGAAATAAGGGTGGAGTTCGCCTCCTCAATCTCGCGTTGAAAGGCGATAGCGGTACGATCGGAAATGCGAACTGGGGCGTTTTCCTCTACGCCGGCGCCCACGATGTAACCATGTGCAATGTCGACATGGATGCTTTTGACTTGGCGGTCTATAACGCGGGTGGCAACAGCGGCGTCGCGACAACCAACAACATCAAGCTCATCGGCAACCACATCACCAACAGCAGATCGATGGGCTTTCTTGGCGCGGGACAAAATGCCGAGGTCTCGTACAACTACTGGGATGGCAACGGTAGTTCCAACATGTTCGATCACACTATCTACTTTGGGGCGAGCGTACCCGCATCCAACGTCAAGGTGATCGGGAACTACATTCACGGGCAGTACGGGCCGACCTGTTTGGGCGTGGTCATCGTTGGCCACGGGATGTTCGACTACTTGACGGTGTCGAACAACCACGTCGAAATTGATGCGGCATCCGGTTCAGGTGGTTGCTACGGCATTGGCTTCGGTGACGGCGGATACACTACACCCACGTACTTTCGGCATGCCATTTTTTCGGGCAACACGCTTAAGAATACTGGGAACGCCTCGCTTGTCGTAGGGAGCTGTCCGGACTGCCTGATTGAGAATAACCTCATCATCCAGGATTGGGACTACACCTACCCGACCACTGGAATCGTGGCTCCGGCGGACATAGCCCGTGTATCGCCCGCGGATGACGTGAGCGACCGGAACATCATTAGAAACAACACCATTTGGTTTGGCCCCAGGCACGTACATGGAGCACTGGGAATAGATGTTCGCAACGAAGGCACTGGGCATATTGTTGCCAACAACACCGTCTATTACAGTTCCACGTCGACTGTCAATACTTGGGGCGGAGTCATCTGCTACGACTACCCGCTTGCCCTTTCCGCCTACGCC
>PMIH01000302.1 GCA_003158255.1 Rhodocyclaceae bacterium | reverse complement strand
AGCGTGGTGGTCTGGCCGAAGTTGTCGTGCACTTCCATCACCCGCGGCAGCTTGTCCTTGAAGCCGATGCGCACGCGTTCGAAGGTGCCCTCCTTCGCCTTTGGCGTTGCCTCGACGAATTCGAAGCCGTCGACCGTGCCGCCATCAGTGAGGACGAAATTGTCTTCCAGGCCGTCGCCGGCGAGCAGCGCCGCCGGGCTGGAGCCGAGCGCGTCGCCGAGCTTGCGCACGGTGACCTGGTTGAGGTCCGGGTCGTAACTCCAGAGCTTCTTGCCATCACTGACGAGGAGCTGCTGGTACGGCTTTTCATAACTCCAGCGAAACTTGCCCGGCCGCGCGAAGGCGAAGAAGCCCGCCGACTGTTGCGGCTTGTGCCCGGACCTGGCAGCGACGCTCTGGCTGAAACTGCCGCGCGCATGCTTGGTGGTTTCCAGGAAGGCCCTGAATTGGTCAATGCCGGCAGCTTGCGCTGATCCAGCGAGGAAGACGGCCAGCAGCCCGCCGAGCAGAATATTGAGTGTGCGCATGGCAGGATTATGGCCGACTCCGCCGTGGACGGCTAATCGCGCGTGTCAGGCGTCAGCACTTCGCGCGAACCAGCGGCATTCATGGACGACACCAGACCGGCGCGTTCCATCGCTTCGATGAGGCGTGCGGCACGGTTGTAGCCGATGCGCAGGTGCCGCTGCACTAGCGAGATCGAAGGCCGGCGCGTCTGCATGACGATCTGCACGGCCTGGTCGTACATCGGATCGGCCTCGGCATCGTCCGGCGTACCGCCATCACTGACTTCTGCGGACTCGGACGCTGGCGCCGACAGGATGTCATCGATGTATTCCGGCGGCCCGATCTTGCGCAGGTGGTCGACGACGCGATGCACTTCGTCGTCGGCGACGAAGGCGCCGTGCACGCGCACCGGCAGGCCGGTACCCGCCTGCATGTAGAGCATGTCGCCCTGGCCGAGCAGCGCTTCGGCGCCCATCTGGTCGAGGATGGTGCGCGAATCGATCTTGCTCGACACCTGGAAGGCGATGCGCGTCGGAATGTTGGCCTTGATCAGGCCGGTGATGACNNTCGACGCTCGGCCGCTGCGTGGCGAGGATGAGGTGGATGCCGGCAGCGCGTGCCTTTTGCGCCAGACGCGCGATCAGTTCCTCGACCTTCTTGCCGACGACCATCATGAGGTCGGCCAGTTCGTCGATGATGACGACGATATGCGGCAGCGGCGTCAGCGGTTCCGGCGACTCCGGCACCAGCGGGAACGGGTTGGGCACGTGCATACCCGCCTTTTCGGCATCGCGGATCTTGTTGTTGAAGCCGGCGAGGTTCCTCACGCCGAGCGCCGACATGACCTTGTAGCGCGCCTCCATTTCGCCGACGCACCAGTGCAGCGCGTTGGCGGCCTTGTTCATGTCGGTGACCACGGGCGCCAGCAGGTGCGGAATGCCTTCATAGATCGAAAGCTCCAGCATCTTCGGGTCGACCATGATCATGCGCACGTCGCGCGGCTCGGACTTGTAAATGAGCGAGAGGATCATGGCGTTGATGCCGACCGACTTGCCCGAGCCGGTGGTACCGGCCACCAGCAGGTGCGGCATCTTGCTCAGGTCGGCCACCACCGGGCCGCCGGCGATGTCCTTGCCGAGGCAAAGCGCGAGCGGCGAGTGCATGTCGTGATAGGCCTTGGAACCGACGATCTCGGACAGGCGCACGGTCTGCCGGCGTGGGTTGGGCAGTTCCAGCGCCATGCAGGACTTGCCCGGCACAGTCTCGACGACGCGAATGCTGACCAGCGACAGCGCGCGGGCCAGATCCTTCGCCAAGCCGACGACCATGGAACCCTTGATGCCCGTGGCCGGTTCGATTTCGTAGCGCGTGACCACGGGGCCGGGATGCGCAGAAAGCACCTTCACCTCGACGCCGAAATCGCCGAGCTTGCGTTCGATCAGGCGCGAGGTGAACTCCAGCGTTTCGGCGGCCGGCAGTTCTTCAGGTTTATGCGTCGCCTCGTCGAGCAGGTGCAGCGGCGGCAGCGCGCCGCCGGGGGCATCGAAGAACAAGGGCGCCTGGCGCTCCTTTTCGATGCGGGCCTCGAATTTTGGCGCGCGCGGAATTTCCAGCTCCACCGGCTCGATCCGCACCGGGGGGGCGATTTCGATCTTGCGGCGCACATCCTCGACCTTCGCTTCGCGTTTCTTCTCGACGGCGCGACCGTAGCGGCGATCCTGCCAACGCTGCCAGAGCGCGATGCTGCCGAACCACGCGGCCTCCAGCAGCCCGCCGAGACGCTCGGCAACGTTCATCCAGGAAATGCCGAGGAAAAGTGTCGCGCCGGCCAGCCACAACGTCATCATGAGCAGCGTGCCGCCGGTGAAGCCGAGGAAGGCGGTCGCCAGATGGCCGATTCCCGTCCCGAGCATGCCGCCGGGTTGCAAAGGCATGCTGGCCTTGATGCTCCAGAAGCGCATGGCTTCGATGCCGCAACTGGCCACCAGCAGCACCACGAAGCCAACCAACGCCAGCGCCAGCGGACGCCGGTCGCCACCAAATAATGCATTGAGGCGTCGATAGCCCCAAGCCACCAGGAAGAACAGCAGCGCCACCCACCACCAGGTCGACAAGCCAAACACGTAGAGCAGCAGATCGGCCAGCCAGGCGCCAAAGCGGCCGCCGGGATTGAGGACGCCCTCGACCCTGGCGGCGTGCGACCAGCCGGGGTCGGCGGGGCTGTAGCCCCAGAGGATCAAGGCCAGATAAAGGCCGAAGCCACCCACGACCAGCCAGCGCACTTCGTGCACCAGGGCGGCGATCTTTTCGGGAAGCGGAACGGAACCGTTCCGTTGGGCCGGTGAGATAGGCATGGCAAAAAGGGCTCTGACGGGAACGTATCGATTCTGGCGCCGGCGCTGGTCGCCAAACCGGTGAGCAAGGGGTATTTTTCTTCGCTATTGAGCCGATACGCTGGCTCAATTGGGGATGGCGGGAGCACCGACTTATAATCGACCTTCAAACCAGAAATCGAATGGAACCTCCGCCATGACTACCCGCCACAGCCCCCTGCTCATCCTTGGCTCCGGCCCCGCCGGCTACACAGCCGCCGTTTATGCCGCCCGCGCCAACCTGAAACCTGTCCTGGTCACCGGCCTGGCCCAGGGCGGACAATTGATGACGACCACGGAGGTCGACAACTGGCCGGCCGATGCCGACGGCGTCCAGGGCCCGGAGCTGATGGCGCGCTTCCAGAAGCATGCCGAGCGATTCAATACCGAGATCATTTTCGATCACATCCACACCGCGAAACTCACCGAGAAGCCGATGAAACTGATCGGCGACGCCGGCGAATACACCTGCGATGCGCTGATCATCGCCACGGGCGCCTCCGCTCAGTACCTCGGCCTGCCCTCGGAGCAGACATTCTCCGGCAAGGGCGTTTCGGCCTGCGCGACTTGCGACGGCTTCTTTTATCGCAACCAGCCGGTGGCGGTCATCGGCGGCGGTAACACGGCCGTCGAGGAAGCGCTGTACCTCGCCAACATCGCCAGCCATGTCACGATCGTGCATCGCCGCGACAAGTTCCGCGCCGAGAAGATCATGCAGGACCACCTGTTCGAGAAGGAGAAGGCCGGCAAGGTGACGATCAAGTGGAACTCGACGCTCGACGAGGTTCTGGGCGACAAGACCGGCGTCACCGGTATGCGTATCAAGGACGTCAAGACCAGCGCCACCGAGGACATCAAGCTGATGGGCGTCTTCGTCGCCATCGGCCACAAGCCGAATACGGACCTGTTTGTCGGACAGCTGGACATGGATAACGGCTATCTCGTGACTCATGGCGGCCGGGATGGCGATGCCACGGCGACCTCGCTGCCGGGCGTATTCGCCGCCGGCGACGTGCAGGACAAGATCTACAAGCAGGCCGTCACGTCCGCGGCCAGCGGCTGCCAGGCCGCGCTCGACGCCGAGAAGTACCTCGACGGTGTCAAGGGATGACATGAACAAGGGCGCGCCGCCGGAAGATGATGCGGCCACCCTTTTTCGGGCGGCAGTAGCGGACGCCAAACCGCTCGCCAGCGATCGCATCCACCACGAGCCGCCGCCGCCACCGGCGATTCCCCGCCAGCATTGGCGAGACGAACGAGCCGCCCTGACGGAATCCATCGCGCTACCGGAGTTGCTCGACCTGCATCTCGAAGGTGGCGACGAAGCGGCCTGGCTGCGAACGGGCATGGCGCCAAGCGTGTTGCGCGACCTGCGCCGCGGCCGCTGGGTGGTGCAGGCCCATCTCGATCTGCACGGCATGAATCGCGATGAAGCGCGCCAGCATGTCGCCCTCTTCCTCGCCGAGTGCGTTGCGCGCGGCCAGCGCTGCCTGCGCATCGTGCACGGCAAGGGCCTGGGCTCACCACGTCGCGAGCCGGTGCTGAAGAAACTGGTATTGGGCTGGCTGGCGCAGCGGAAGGAAGTGCTGGCGTTCTGTCAGGCCCGCCCCGCTGACGGCGGCGCCGGCGCGGTGATTGTCCTGATCGAAGCGGCCGTCCGGCGCGACCCATGATAAGATTAGAGAACGTGACTATTCCATCGGAATATCCGAAACCGCAAATAGCCCGACCATGACGCGCATACCGCCGACCGTCCGCTGCCAGGGACGCAGCAATTGCTTCGACTGCACGTTGCGGCATGAGATGGTCTGCTCGGAAGTGACGCTCAACGAGTTGATCGACTTCCATACCGGCATCGAAGATTTCGACTACGACCATGGCGCCGCCCTGTTCAGCAAGGACGCGCCTACCGAGGGCGTGTATTGCATTCGCCACGGTGCCGTCAAGATCGTCAAGTACGATCCGGTTGGTGGCCAACGCATCATCCGGGTGCTCAAGAAGGGTGACGTAGCGGGCCTCGAGAGTGCATTCGGCGACAGTTACGAGCACACGGCAATGGCGGTCGGCGAGGTCCGGGCCTGCCGGGTGCCGATCGAGTATTTCCGCACGTTCGTCTCGCAGCACGGCAATTTGCAGATGCGACTGTTGCGGACATCGCAGGCAACGCTGCGCGAAACCGAATCGTGGCTTTCCGAGCTTACGGTCGGCAACCTGTCGGCGCGCACGCGCATGGCCCGGCTGATGCTGCGCCTGCGGGTAACCGACGACGGCGACCGCATTCACCGCTTCGGCGTCGAGGACATGGCAGCGATACTCGGCATCACCGCCGAAACGGTGAGCCGCGTGGTTTCCGATTTGGTGCGCGAGGGAATTCTGGTCAAGGGTGGCAAGAGTTTCGCCACCCGCTACTTCCGCGGCGACCTCCCCGCACTAGAGAAGATCGCCCGCGAAGCCTGACGCGATTAAATCGCGGCTTCGTTTGTCTCGCCGGTGCGAATGCGCACGATCTGCTCGACGGATGTCACGAAGATCTTGCCGTCGCCGATCTTGCCCGTGCGCGCGGCCTTGACGATGGCTTCGATGGCGGTGTCGACGACGGTCTCGGCGACGACGATTTCGAGCTTGATCTTGGGCAGGAAATCCACCACGTACTCGGCGCCGCGATAGAGCTCGGTGTGGCCCTTCTGGCGGCCGAAACCCTTGACCTCGGTGACGGTCAGGCCGGTGACACCGACTTCCGACAGCGCTTCGCGCACTTCGTCAAGTTTGAAGGGCTTGATGATGGCTTCGATCTTCTTCATGAGTTCTCTCCTACCATTCGTCGGAATAACGTGATGTTATCGGATAACGCCAATCCTTGCCGAATCCTCGCCGCGAGACGCGGATGCCGACCGGCGACTGGCGGCGCTTGTACTCGTTCCGCTTGAGCATGCCGACNNGCATCGAGCACTTCGTAGGGCGGCAGCGTGTCCTGGTCGGTCTGGTCCGGCTTGAGTTCCGCCGAGGGCGGTCGGGTGATGATGTTCTCGGGAATGGCAGCAGACACGGTGTTGCGATAGCGCGCCAGCCGATAGACGAAGGTCTTGAAGACATCCTTGATGACCGCGAAACCGCCCGCCATGTCGCCGTAGAGCGTGGCATAGCCGACCGCCATTTCGCTCTTGTTGCCGGTGGTGAGGACAATGGCACCGGTGCGATTCGACAACGCCATGAGCACCATGCCGCGAATGCGCGCCTGAATGTTCTCGGGCGTCGTATCGGCCCAGGCGGTCGGCGGCAGGCCGGCGAAGAGCGGCTCCAGCATGGCGGCGTAGGTGTTCATGGCCGGCCCGATGGCAATCTCGTCGTAACGCACGCCGAGACGGCGGACCATTTCGCGCGAGTCGTCGAGGCTCATCTGCGCAGTGTAGGGCGAAGGCATCATGACGGCACGCACGCGGTCGGCGCCGAGCGCATCGACGGCGATGCAGAGCGTCAGCGCGGAATCGATGCCGCCCGACAGGCCGATGATGGCGCCGGGAAAACCATTCTTGCCGAGGTAGTCGCGCACACCGAGCTTGAGGGCTTCATACACTTCCGCCTCAATAGTCAGTCGTGGTGGTACGCCGCCGGGCAAAAGACGTCCCGCCGAATACTCGATGATTTCGACGCTTTCGGCGAATGAAGGCAATTGATGCGTCACGCGTCCGGCGGCGTCGAGGGCAAACGAGGCGCCGTCGAATACGAGTTCGTCCTGGCCGCCCACCATGTTGGCGTAAATGACCGGCATGCCGGTACCGACGACGCGCTCGCGCAGCACTTCGTGCCGGCGCGCGAGCTTGTGCATGTGGAACGGCGAGGCGTTGAGCGTCAGCAGCAGTTCGGCGCCCGCCGCGCGCGATGCTTCCGCCGCGCCAGGCTGCCAGACGTCTTCGCAGATGGCGAGCCCGATGCGCACGCCACCCACTTCGATGATGCCCGGCGCATTGCCGGTATCGAAGTAACGCTCTTCGTCGAAGACCTCGGAATTGGGCAGGCGCTGCTTGCGGTAGGTGGCGCAGACGGCACCACCTTGCAACAGCGTCGCGGCGTTGAAGTGACGGCCGGACCAGGCTTCCGGATGACCGACCACCATGGGCAACGGTGCGGCCGCCGCCAGCGCTTCCAGTTCGCGCGCGCAAGCGCGGTAGAAATCAGGCCGCAACAGCAGGTCTTCCGGCGGATAGCCGCAGAGCGCCAGTTCCGGCGTCAGGAGCAGATCGGCACCGGCGGCATGGGCTTGCGTGGCCGCATCGAGAATGCGCCGGGCGTTGCCGGCGATGTCGCCGACAGTGCAGTTGATCTGGGCGACCGCGATTTTCAGGGAAGACATGACGGCCGAATATACCCTGCCCGACCGTCAGAAAGCCGGTTTTTCCTTGGCGGCGTTGAATCGATCGACACCGAGCATGATCTCGCGCTTGGCTTCTTCGACGTCGACCCAACCTTCAACCTTGACGAACTTGCCGGGTTCGAGGTCTTTGTAGTGCTCGAAGAAATGCGCGATCTGGTCGAGAATGATCTGCGGCAAATCGCGCGGCGACGTGACACTCCGATACATCGGCGTCAGCTTGTCGACCGGTACCGCCAGCAGCTTGGCGTCCTCGCCTGCTTCGTCGGTCATCTTGAGCATGCCGATCGGCCGGCAGCGCACCACCACACCCGGCGGCAGCGCGAACTGCGACATCACCAGCACATCGACCGGGTCGCCGTCGCCGGCAATGGTGTGCGGGATGTAGCCATAGTTGCACGGGTAATGCATCGCGGTGGACATGAAGCGGTCGACGAAGATGGCGCCAGACTCCTTGTCCACTTCGTACTTGATCGGCTCGGCGTGCATCGGGATTTCAATGACGACGTTGAAATCGTTCGGCAGATCCTTGCCGGAGGGAACACGATCAAGACCCACGGGGCGCTCCTGAGAAAAATATGATTATAACAATATGTTGCAGCGCAATAAGCAGAGCGAATGACCGATCTGTCTCAAGCGGCTTCGAAGCCGGCGTCGTCGATGGCCTGAACCATCTGCTCGCGACTCACTTTGCCCGCTTCGAAAGCAATGGCCGCCTCGCCCTTCTCCAGCGATACATCGGCCTTGCTCACGCCCGGCAACGCTTCGAGCACACCGGTCACGCTCTTGACGCAGCCGCCGCAGGACATGCCCGACACCTTCAACACGAGTGTTTCCATCATCGACTCCTTTGGGGTTTCCACCGCCGCAACAGCAGCGAGTTGCTAACCACGGACACGGAACTCATGGCCATCGCGGCACCGGCGATGACCGGGTTGAGCAAGCCAAACGCGGCAGCGGGAATACCGAGCACATTGTAGATGAGCGCCCAGAAGAGATTCTGCCGAATCTTGGCCAGTGTTGCGCGCGAAAGATCGACGGCATCGGCAACGCCGTTGAGGTCNNTCGTTGATGCCGTCGCCGGCCATGCCGACGCGTTTGCCGCGCACCTTGAGGCGCGCCACGGCGGCGGCCTTGCCTTCGGGCAATACACCCGCTTCGAAGCGATCTACGCCGGCCGCGCGGGCAATCGCCGCGGCGGTGACAGCGTTATCGCCGGTCAGCATCACCACTTCGACGCCCATCCGGCGCAGGCGCGCAACAGCGTCGCGCGACGAAGGCCGCAGTGGATCCGCTACACCGATAAGGCCGAAGGCTTGCCCGTCCACTGCAATGGCCACGACGCTGTGGCCCGTTGCCTGCAAGGCGGCATCGTTCAACGCAACGCCCTGCCCGGCGAGCCAGTCGGGCGACCCAACCATGACGGCGCGTCCCTCGACGATGCCCGATACGCCGCGCCCCGCGACCGACACGACCTCCTGCGGCAACGCCAGCGCAAGACCGTCGGCCTTGGCGCGGCCGACAATCGCGGCCGCCAGCGGATGCGTGGAACCCTGTTCGAGACTCGCGGCCACGCGCAGCAACTCGTGCTGCGCTATTCCAGCCGCCGGCTGAAAGTCAGTCGTCGTGGCACGCCCCTCAGTGAGCGTGCCGGTCTTGTCGACGACCAACACCTGAATTTTCTCGGCGAGTTCGAGCGCCTGGGCATTCTTGATCAGTATGCCGACGCGTGCGCCCTGCCCGGTGCCGACCATGATGGCGGTCGGCGTCGCCAGGCCCAGGGCACACGGACAGGCGATGACGAGCACGGCCACAGCGTTGATCAACGCCTGCGTGAAATCGCCGCCGAACCACCACCAGGCGCTGAAGGTGACGAGCGCAATCGCAGTCACCACCGGAACAAAGATGGCGGCGATGCGATCGACGAGCCGTTCTACGGGCGCCTTCGATCCTTGTGCTTCTTCCACCAGACGGATGATGCCGGCCAACAACGTGTGCGAGCCAACACCGGTGGCCTTGCAGCGGAGCAGCCCATCGCCGTTGATCGTCGCGGCGAAAACCTTGTCGCCTGCCGCTTTCGCCACCGGTAGGCTTTCGCCGGTGAGCATGGATTCGTTGGCGCTCGATGCGCCCTCGACAATTTCGCCATCGACCGGCATCGCCTCGCCGGCGCGAACGACGAACACGTCGCCCGGAATCAGCGTTGCCACGGGCACTTCGACGAGTTGTCCATCGCGTTCGATATGCGCAGTCTGCGGTTGCAACTTGATCAGTGCCTCGATGGCGGCGGAAGTCTTGGCCTTGGCGCGCGCCTCGAGAATCTTGCCGAGCAGCACGAGCGTAATGACCGTTGCCGACGCCTCGAAATAGACGTGCTGGTGCAAGCCAAACACGGTGACCACGGCGCTGTAGACCCAGGCCATGGTGGTGCCGAATGCCACCAGCACATCCATGTTGCCGGAGCCGCCGCGGATGGCGTTGAAGCCGCCGACGTAGAACCGCCAGCCGATCCAGAACTGCACCGGCGTTGCCAGCGCGAATTGCAGCCAGCGCGGCAGCACGTCGGCGTGGACATCGGCGCCAGTGCCGAACATGAACAGCATCTGGCCGACGAGCGGCAGCGTGAGCGCGACGGCGATCCAGAAGCGTTTGACCTCGGCCTGGTAGGTCGCCAGCTTGCGCGCCTTTTCCTCCGCATGCGTGTCGGCTGTCGACACCGTCGCAGTAAAGCCCGTCTTCACCACCGTCGCGAGGATCTTGTCGACATCGGCAAGCGTCGGCGCGTAACGAACGTGCGCTCGCTCGGCGGCAAGATTGACGGCCGCTTCGACGCCAGGCAGCTTGTTGAGCTGCTTCTCGATGCGCGCCGCACAGGCGGCACAGGTCATGCCGCCAACGGCAATCTCGACGGTGGACGCGGGTGTGGCTTGGGCCACGGCGGTCATGACTTACTCGAAGTTGATCGGTTCCGGCTTCTCGGTCGGCCGACCTTCGTTGTTCCAGACTTCGAAGCCGCCGGCCATCGAGATCACGTTTTCGTAACCGATTTTCTGCAACTGAACGGTGGACAACGCAGCTCGCCCGCTGGTGCGGCAGTAGAGGAGAAACGCGCCGGACTTGTTGGCACACTCCGGCACCATGCCGATCTTGAATTCGAGCACGCCGCGCGGAATGTTGATGGCGCCGGGCAAGTGGCCGGCGGCGTATTCGTCGTATTCGCGCACGTCGATGACGATGCGCTTGCCAAGCAGGCCTTGGGCATCCGACGTGCCGACTTCCTTGATTCGCGCCTTGGCTTCGATGACCAGATCGTGAGGGGTGACAGCCATGTTGCTCTCCGTGGGTTTTATATTAGGAATAGCTGATTCTACCCGCCCGCCACCTGACCATGCCAGAGCAAGCCACCCATACCCATTGCACTGTAGAGGCCATATAGACCAAAACCGAGCACGAGTAGGCCGGAAATCATCCGCGCCATCGGCGCCTGGGCGAAGCGCCGAAAACGCGAGAACAGGATGCCGGCCAGCAACAAATTCGGCAGCGTACCCAGCCCGAATACCAACATTGCCAGCGCGCCACGCGTCGCCGATCCGGACACCAGCGCCGTCGCCAGTACGCTGTAGACCAGGCCGCAGGGAAGCCAGCCCCAGAGCATGCCGAGCGGTAGCGCCTGGGCAACGCTGCGCGCTGGCAGGAAGCGACTCGTCAGCGGCCGAACGCGGCTCCAGAGCGACTGCCCAAGGCGCTCAACCAGCGCCAGCGAACGGGTAAAGCCCATCAAGTAGAAGCCAAGCGCGACCAACATCAGGTTGGCCAGAACATAGAAGGACAACTGCATTGTCGCAACCGGGCCAAACGCAAGCCCCAGACCGCCTATCGCACCGACAAGCGCGCCGGCAATGGCGTAACTCAGAATGCGTCCGACGTTGTAAGCCAGATGCAGCGACCATGGCGGCCGGCCACCCGTACCCTGTGCCGCCAAAGCGCCAACGATGCCGCCGCACATGCCGACGCAATGCGTACCTCCCAGCAAGCCCACCAGGAAGATCGCCACGAAACCGGTTTCAGACAACGGCTAGATGACCTTGGAGTAGCGCGCCCGTTCGCGATCTGCGCGCAGGTAGCGATCGAAGACCATGGCGATCGCACGAACGAGCATGCGTCCCTTCGGCAGTACGGTGATCCAGCGGTCCTCGATCTCCAGCAGGCCCGCGGCTTCCATGGCCTTGAGATCTGCGAGTTCGGCGGCGAAATAGGACTTGAAGTCGATCAGGTGGGCGATCTCGATCGATTCCAGCGACAGTTCGAAATGACACATCAGGGCCTGAATGATGGAGCGGCGCAGCAGATCGTCGGCGGTCAGTTCAAGCCCGCGCATCAAAGGCAGGATGCCGCGATCGAGGCTGTCGTAGTACTCGTCGAGCGTGCGAACGTTCTGGCAATACGTCGGACCCACCTTGCTGATCGCGGAGACGCCAAAAGCAAGCAGGTCGGCCTCGGCATGCGTCGAGTAACCCTGGAAATTCCGATGCAGCCGCCCCTGGCGTTGCGCCACTGCCAATTCGTCCTCCGGCTTGGCAAAATGGTCCATACCGATGAAGACATAGCCGGCATCGGTCAACCGGCGTATGGAAGTTTGGAGAATCTGCAACTTGGCATCGGCGGATGGCAGCTCGGCTTCGCTGATGCGCCGCTGCGGCTTGAAGTGGCTGGGCAGATGCGCGTAGTTGTAGACGGACAGGCGATCAGGCGACAGCTTGATGACCTCATCCAGTGTGTGATTGAAACTGATGACGTTCTGCTTGGGCAGGCCGTAGATCAGGTCGACCGACACCGACTTGAAACCGAATTCGCGCGCGGCGTCGATGACGACACGCGTTTCTTCAAGTGACTGGACCCGGTTGACGGCCACCTGAACGGCAGGCTCGAAATCCTGCACGCCGACACTCATGCGATTGAACCCGAGTTCGGCAAGCAGCTTGACCTGCGCGCGGTCGACCTTGCGCGGATCGACCTCGATCGAATACTCGCCGTTGGGGAGGAGCCGGAAATGGGTGTTGATCAACTCCATCAACCGGCGCATCTCATCGTCCAACAGGAACGTGGGCGTGCCGCCGCCCCAATGGAGCTGCACTACATCGTGGCTGCCATCCAACGCTTCTGCCTGCATTGCCAACTCGCGCCCAAGGTACTTGATGTACTTGGCGGAACGACCGTGATCCTTCGTGATGATCTTGTTACAGCCGCAGTAATAGCAGATCGTGTTGCAGAAGGGGATGTGGACGTATAATGAAAGCGCTCGGCCAATTCCACCGATCGTGCGTCGCCCCAGCCAGGAGCGATACGCCTCGGCATCGAATGCCTCAACAAAGCGATCGGCAGTGGGGTAGGACGTATATCTTGGGCCGTTGACGTCGAAGCGACGAATCAGTTGCGGGTCGAAAATCAGTTCTTGAAAATTGCTTAACATCAGAAATAGGGATAGGTGCCGATGCGCGCGAGCGGCGAAGGCCAAAGATGCCGGAACCAGGACGAAGGGGCTTTGACGCAGATCAAAGGCCCCTCGGACCAGGGCCAAAATCAAAACGTCATACCCCTGACGATCACGTCCCTAAAGGCCGCGTGTTCACAGTGCAACCTGCGTGAGCTGTGCCTGCCCTTCGGATTATCCGAAAAGGAAATCCTCAAGCTTGATCACATGGTTGCAGCACGCCGTCGGCTCAAGCGCGGTCAGCATCTTTACCGGGCTGGAGAGGCTTTCGAGGCGATTTACGCCATCAAGACGGGATTCTTCAAGACCGATGTGTTGCTTGAAGATGGTCGCGATCAGGTAACCGGCTTTCAAATGGCCGGGGAAATCCTCGGGATGGATGGCATCAGCACCGAAAACCATACGTGCAATGCGGTTGCTCTTGAGGACAGCGAAGTCTGTGTTATCCCCTTCGCGCAATTGGAAGGCTTATCGCGGGAAATCGAAGCACTGCAACATCATTTCCATAAGGTCATGAGCAGGGAAATCGTGCGCGATCACGGCGTCATGATGTTGCTGGGAACGATGCGTGCAGAAGAACGCCTGGCGGCCTTCCTGCTCAACCTATCGCAACGCTTTACGGCTCGGGGCTACTCGCCACAGGAGTTTCATCTGCGCATGACGCGGGAGGAAATCGGCTCCTATCTCGGCCTGAAGCTGGAAACGGTCAGCCGCGCTTTCTCGCGCTTTCAGGAAGAAGGATTCATCAGTGTCCAGCAGAAACACATCCGCATCCTGGACATCACTCCCCTCAAGCAGCTGCTGACTCACCCCCCGGCCTGATTGCTTAGCCGGGCAAGGCAATCTTGCCATCTTTGCTGAACTGGTAATCGCGAAAGATGTGCTCGGCGCTGAGGATTTCGTAGCTGCCATCGGCGTGTTGTAGCGTAGTGTCCTTCAGCCGATAGGTGTAGTGACCGCAGGTCCAGCATTCGAAGTTGCGCATGTGGGTACACAGGCACGTCTTGTCCATCACCACGACCTTTTTGGCATCCGGGTGAAGCGCAACCTCCCGGTTGTAGGCTTCAATGTAATCGCAGCGACCAGCGGCGTCGAGCAGATACCCGAACGCCTCGCAATTCGGCCGGATGCCATCGCCAATGGCAGGACTGCTCTTCAGCATGCGCATCGGATAACCCGTCGGCGAAATGCCGTTGACCTCGACATCGTCCTCGTTGGCCTTGAAATAGTGCTGCTGCACATCGGCCGGTAGACCACACTCCCGAGCGACGGTAAAGCGGGTTGCAACCTGGACAGCCGCGGCGCCCTGCTCCAGAAAGCCCGCCGCGTCGCTTCCGGTAAAGATGCCACCGGCAGGAATCAAGGGGATATCGAGTCCCTCGGCCGTTAGCCACTCGCGTATTTCCGTCACGATAGTGGCAAGGTCGAACTTCGCCCAATCCATGCCGAAGCCAAGGTGTCCGCCAGCCAGCGGGCCTTCGATCACGACAAAGTCCGGCAGGCGATTAAGGCGAGCGTTCTTGCGCAAGAAGAGTTGCAGCGCGCGCAGCGATGAAACGATTATCCCGAGTTGAACATGCCGGAATCTCGGGTGATCTTCGATCAATGCGAATGACCCGAGATGCAGGCCGGCAGCAAGCGTAATGCCATCGATCCCGGCGTCCAGCGCCGCGGTCAGACGAACGCGCAACGTTTCCTTGGGCGCGTTCATGGTCAGCTTCTCCATGCAGTTGATGAAGATCATGCCGTCGCCGCGTTTTTCCTCCATCGTCCGACCGACATGAAGGCGGGTTGCTTCGGCCAAATGCCCCAGGTCGAAACGGACACTCGATTTGTCGCTGTTGGCAACGTTGTACTTGTGGAGTTTCAGCTTGTCCTTGACGAACCTCGTCTTGAAACGTCGATCGGCAACCGTCGGCACCATGGCATCGGATATGTGCCCGATGCCGCCAAGGCGAGCAGCCTCAAGCGCCAGTTCCGCCGTCGAGATATCCACGCCCATGCCGCCGATCACAATCGGCACCAATTCGCGGCCAGCAAGCCGCAGGCGGAAGTCGTCGAC
>PMIH01000013.1 GCA_003158255.1 Rhodocyclaceae bacterium | reverse complement strand
GCAAGGAGCGCTACGAGCTGAGCGCGCAGGTCGCCGAGCGCGCGCTGCTGCCGGCGCTGCGCGCGGCCGGCCCCGGCGACGCGGTGCTGGCGACTGGCACGTCGTGCCGGTCGCAGATCGGCGACCTCGGCGGCCGTACGGCGCGGCATCCGCTGGAGCTTCTCGCCGAGCGGCTCCTGCCGTAGGGCCGCGGGTGAGCGGCACGACACGCGCCCGGTGCGCGTCCGGTGGCGCTTCGCGGGCGGCACGACGTGCGATCGGTGGTGCTTTGCGGGCGGCACGACGTGCGATCGGTGGTGCTTCGCGGGCGGCACAACGCGCGTCTGGTGGCGCTTCGCGGCCAAGACGCATAGACTATATGCAGACAGGATTGGTCCTCGCTCTTGCGACGGCGGGCCGGCTGTCGGCGACAACCGATGAGAGACGCCCCCGCAAAAGCCAAGAGTCGTGCCCCCGAGGCGATCCTCATCGACCTCGATCTCTGCAAAGCCTGCGGCATCTGCATAGAGTTCTGCCCGCAGCATGTCTTCGACCGCGACGAGCTCGGTCAGCCGGTCGTCGTCCGCCTGGCCGACTGCACCGTCTGCGCGTTCTGCGAGCGCCACTGTCCCGACTTCGCCGTCGACGTCGTGCGCCCCGAAGGGAAGGCCTGATGCCCCAGCCGCGCCGCCTGGTCGAGGGCAACGAAGCGGTCGCCGAGGGCGCCATCGCGGCCGGCGCCCGGTTCTTTGCCGGCTATCCGATCACGCCCTCGACCGAGATCGCCGAGGTGCTTTCTCGCCGCCTGCCCCAGGTGGGCGGCCACTTCATCCAGATGGAGGACGAGATCGCCTCGATCGGCGCCGTGATCGGCGCTTCGCTGGCCGGCGCCAAGGCGCTCACCGCCACGTCGGGTCCCGGCTTTTCGCTCATGCAGGAGAGCATCGGCTACGCCTCGATGGCCCAGGTGCCCTGCGTCATCGTCGACGTCATGCGCGGCGGCCCCTCGACCGGCCTGCCGACGCTTACCGCGCAACAGGACATGATGCAGGCGCGTTGGGGTTCGCACGGCGACTATCGCATCATCGCCTTGGTGCCGGATTCGCCGCAGGAATGTTTCGATCTGGCGGTAGAAGCTTTCAACCTTTCCGAGACCTACCGCGTGCCGGTTTTCATCATGACCGACGAGACGGTTGGCCACATGCACGAGAAGGTCGTCATCCCGCCCGCCGACCAGATCCAAGTGGTCGAGCGCAACTGGCACAAAGGTCCGAAGGAAGAGTACCGCCCCTACCAGTTCACCGGCAAGGACGTGGCGCCGATGGTCAAGGCCGGCGACGGCTATCGTTTCCACATTACCGGCCTCACTCACGACGAGCGCGGCTATCCGGCGCTGACGCCGGAGCAAGGCAAAAAGGTGGTGACCCACCTGATCGAGAAGATCGACTCGAATGTGGACAAGATCAGCCGCGTCGAGGAAGACGGAATCGACGGCGCGGATGTGGTTGTCATTTCCTACGGCATCACATCGCGCATTGCCATTCGCGCCGTCCAGGACGCACGCAAGGCCGGTCTAAAGGTCGGCGTGATGCGCCTGATCACCGTCTGGCCGTTCTGCGAGCAGAAGATTCGCGAACTGGCTGGAAAAATCAAGGGCTTCGTCGTGCCGGAGATCAACTATGGGCAGATCGTCCTCGAGGTCGAACGCTGTTCCGCCGGCAAATGCAAGGTCATCAGTGTCAATTCCTGCGGCGGTGCCGTCCATGACCCCGAAGAAATCCTGACCGCCATCAAGGAGGCCGCCAAATGAACGACGTTGTCCGTACCATCGACGACGCCACCTTCCGCAAGCAGAACCCCATGGCGGAGTTCCTGCGCATGGAACGGATGCCGCACATCTGGTGCCCGGGTTGCGGCATCGGTTCGGTCGTCACTTCCTTCGCCGAAGCGGTCAAGGAAAGTGGTCTCGACATGGACAAGATTGCAGTCGTGTCCGGTATCGGCTGCACCGGTCGCGTTGCCGGCTACGTCAAGTTCGACTCGCTGCACACCACCCACGGTCGCGCCATTCCCGTCGCGACCGGCTTGAAGCTTGCCAATCCGGAACTCAAGGTCGTCGTGTTCAGTGGTGACGGCGACCTGACCAGCATTGGCGGCAACCACTTCATCCACGCCGCGCGCCGGAACATGGATCTGCTGGTTATTTGCGTGAACAACTTCACGTACGGCATGACGGGCGGCCAGATGACGCCGACGACGCCGACTACCGCCAACGCCTCGACGACGCCCTACGGCAACTACGAGTACCCATTCAGCCTGCCCTTCCTGGCAGACGCGGCCGGCGCGAGCTACGTCGCGCGCTGGACGTCGCTCAATGCGCGCAACATCACCGACTCGATCGCCGAAGCGCTCACGCGCAAGGGCTTCTCCTTCATCGAAGTGATCACTCCCTGCACCACGCTCTACCAGCGCCGCAACCGCCTCGGCGATGGCCTGGATGCGATGCAGTACTACCACGACGATGCCGACATCGAGCATGGCGCCGACACCCGCAATGTGGGCATCGACTATCAGGGCAAGATCAAGGTCGGCAAGTTCGTCGATCGCCAGAAGCCGACCTACCTTGAAGCGGTGAACACGCACTACGCCAACGTCATCGGCGACGACTACGAGCTCTACGGCAAGACGCCTCCGGAAAAGAAGGCTGAGGAAGATGCCAAGAAGGCGGGCATCGACGATCTTTCCGAAGCGGACTCCACTACTTGCGACAGCGAGGACGACGCGTAATGTGGGAGATCAAGTTTTCCGGTTTCGGTGGCCAGGGCATCGTTCGTTGCGCCTTGATCACCGGCAAGGCGATCTCGCTCTATGACGGCAAGTTCGCCACCATGACCCAGAGCTTTGGCCCTGAGGCGCGCGGCGGTGCCTGCCAGTCACAATTGATCATCTCCGACAATCGGGTGCTTTATCCCTACTGCACGGTGCCGGGAGTGCTGATCGCATTGTCCCAGGAGGCGTTCGACCTGTACGAGCCGGGCCTGGGCGACGGCGGCATCCTCATCTACGAAGAAGAGCTGGTCAAGCCGTCAGGTGATGCTGCCCGGGTCAAGCGCTATCCGATTCCGGCGACTCGCTTCGCCGAGGAAGCCGGCAATCGATTGTTCACCAACCTGGTCGTGCTGGGCTTCTTCTCAGCCGTCACCGGAGCGTGTTCGGCGGATGCGATGAAGAAGGCGCTGCCGGGGCTGGTTCCGGATCGCTTCCTCAGCAAGAACATTGCGGCGTTCGACAAGGGCTACGAGTTCGGCGTCGCCCAGAGCGGTGCCGTTGCAGCGGGAGCCGCCCAGTGACACGCCGCGCCGGGGTTTTCGTCTGCCACTGCGGCACGAACATCGCCGCTACCGTCGACGTCAAGAATGTGGTCAGCGAACTGGCCAAAGACGATGGAGTGGTCTTCTCCAAAGACTACGTGTATATGTGCTCGGATCCGGGCCAGCAGTCCGTGATCAACGCGATCAAGGAGAACCAGCTCGACAGCGTTGTCATCTCCTGCTGCTCACCGAACTTGCACGAGAAGACGTTCCGCGAAGCCTCTTCCGTTGGCGGACTCAATCCCTTCCAGTGCGAGATTGCCAACATTCGCGAACAATGCGCCTGGGTGCACAAGGATCGCGCCAAGGCGACGGAAAAGGCGATCAAGATTACGCGCTCCGCAGTGCGACGCAGTTTGCGCGACGAATCCCTGACGCCGCTCGGCGTGCCGGTGACACGCAAAGTGATGGTCGTCGGCGGCGGCATC
>PMIH01000015.1 GCA_003158255.1 Rhodocyclaceae bacterium | reverse complement strand
GTCGTCGCGAAAATCATCGAGTAAGCGGAAAGGGATAACGTTGGCGGGGCGGCGTTCCGAGAGGGCGCCGCCCTTTGCAGTCTCTGCTGCAGGGGCATAGCTCAATTGGCAGAGCGACGGTCTCCAAAACCGTAGGTTGGGGGTTCGATTCCCTCTGCCCCTGCCACCGAATACGATGATCGTGGGACAAGATGGCCGACAAGCTTAAATTTGCAGTTGCACTTCTTCTGTTGATCGCAGGGGTGGTTGGTTTTTATCTGTTTGCCGATCAGCCGATGATCCTGCGCGTGTTGTCCGTCCTTGCCGGCGTTGCGGCGGGTGCGGCGGTCGCCTGGTTTACAGAGCCCGGCCAGCGTTTCTTTGTGTTCGGGCAGGAAGCGACCGCAGAAGCAAAGAAGGTGGCTTGGCCCAGTCGCAAAGAGACAATGCAAACCACCGGTGCCGTATTCGCTTTTGTCCTGGTCATGGCCCTGATGCTATGGATCGCGGACAAGGGTCTTGAGTGGGTGCTTTACGACCTCGTGCTGGGCTGGAAATAAGACTATGACAAAACGCTGGTACGTGGTTCACGCCTATTCTGGTTTTGAGAAATCTGTACAGCGAGCGCTGATCGAGCGCATTACGCGCGCCAGTATGCAGGAGAAGTTCGGCCAGATACTGGTACCGGTCGAAGAAGTGGTCGAGATGAAATCGGGCCAGAAGCATACCTCCGAGCGGAAGTTCTTCCCGGGCTATGTGCTGGTCGAGATGGACATGGACGATGAATCCTGGCACCTGGTAAAGAGCACGCCGAAGGTGACCGGTTTTATCGGCGGTACTGCGACCAAACCAACGCCGATCTCGGAAAAAGAGGTCGACAAGATCATGCAGCAGATGCAGGAAGGCGTGGAGAAGCCGCGCCCGAAGGTTCTGTTCGAGTCGGGTGAAATGGTACGGGTCAAAGATGGACCATTCACCGACTTCAATGGAACCGTTGAAGAGGTGAACTACGAAAAGAGTCGCCTGCGTGTTGCGGTGACGATTTTTGGCCGTGCGACGCCGGTTGAACTGGAGTTCGCGCAGGTCGAAAAGGCCTAAGTTTCGAGGGCTTGCCGGAAGCCCGGATTTCGGCAAAGAGGAGCGTTGGTAGAGAGATCGAAAGCGCGCTACTACTCACTAATCAGGAGCCATCATGGCAAAGAAGATCATCGGCTACATTAAGTTGCAAGTGCCGGCCGGCAAGGCGAATCCATCGCCGCCGATCGGTCCCGCGCTCGGCCAGCGCGGTCTAAACATCATGGAGTTCTGCAAGGCGTTCAACGCCAAGACTCAGGGCATGGAGCCCGGTCTGCCCATTCCGGTGGTGATTACCGCCTTTGCGGACAAGAGCTTCACGTTCATCATGAAGACGCCGCCTGCGACCGTGCTGATCAAGAAGGCCGCGGGGGTTCAGAAGGGTTCGCCCAAGCCCCATACCGATAAGGTCGGCAAGCTGACGCGCGCTCAGGCCGAGGAAATTGCCAAGGCCAAGATGCCCGATCTGACGGCAGCCGACATGGATGCCGCGGTGCGCACCATTGCCGGTAGTGCCCGCAGTATGGGCATTACTGTGGAGGGAATCTGACATGACTAAGCATTCCAAACGACTGGTTGCAGTTCGCGCCAAGGTCGATCGTTCCAAGGCCTATCCGGTGACGGAGGCATTGACGCTTGTCAAAGGAAATGCCACTGCAAAGTTTGACGAGTCGATCGACCTCGCCGTCAATCTGGGAATTGACGCCAAGAAGTCGGATCAGTTGGTGCGTGGTTCCGTCGTCCTTCCTGCCGGTACCGGCAAGACGGTGCGAGTGGCAGTCTTCGCGCAAGGCGCGAAGGCGGAGGAAGCCAAGGCTGCCGGAGCTGATGTCATCGGCTTTGACGACCTTGCCGCCACGATCAAGGGCGGCACAATGGATTTCGATGTCTGCATCGCCACGCCCGATGCCATGAAGGTGGTTGGCGCGCTCGGTCAGATTCTCGGACCGCGCGGTTTGATGCCAAACCCGAAGGTTGGCACGGTCACCATGGATGTGACCCAGGCTGTCAAGAACGCGAAGGCTGGACAGGTGCAGTACCGAACCGATAAGGCCGGCATCGTCATGTGCACGATCGGCCGCGCTTCGTTCTCTGTTGATCAGCTGCAGCTGAACATGGGCGCCTTGATCGATGCATTGAACAAGGCAAAGCCAGCAGCGGCAAAGGGACAGTATCTGAAGAAGGTTTCGCTGTCCTCGACCATGGGAGCTGGCGTACGGGTGGATCAAGCCAGCTTGGTTGCCCAGCAGGCGTAACAAGAACTTTGGGCCGTCGAACTGCTGTTCGGGTACGACGGGTTGTCAAAGACCGTAGGCGCCCCTTAGGGGGCTTAATCACTGGTGGCATCGGTGGCCAACGCAGATGGCGTCACCCGAAGACAGGATTGTAGTTTGACTCCTGAATGAAGGTCGCCGTGTCGCCGAGGCTGACTTTGTCAGTCTGGCATTTGAAAGGAGCTGACCTTGGGTCTCAATCTCGAAGAGAAGAAGGCGGTAGTCGCCGAGGTATCTGCGCAAGTAGCAGATGCCCAGACGATCGTCGTCGCTGAGTACCGTGGTCTCGAAGTTGGGCAGATCACCACCCTGCGGGCTAACGCACGCAAGGCGGGGGTATACCTGCGTGTGCTGAAAAACACCTTGGTTCGTCGTGCCATTGCCGGTACGCCGTTCGAAGGACTCCAGGGGGCGATGGTTGGACCGCTAATCTACGGGATTTCCAAGGATCCGGTAGCGGCCGCCAAGACCCTGAACGAGTTCGCCAAGGGCAACGACAAGCTTGTCATCAAGGCAGGTGCGATGGCCAACTACGTCATGGACGCCAATGGCGTCAAGGCGCTGGCCACCATGCCGAGTCGGGAAGAGTTGTTGTCGAAGTTGCTCGGCACCATGCAGGCACCAATCACCCAGTTCGTCCGTACGCTCAACGAAGTCCCGACCAAGTTTGTCCGGGGCCTTGCTGCCGTGCGTGACGCCAAAGAGACTGCGTAAACAAGACGACGTCCGTCACTTAACGAACCATCAATTCATTCAGGAGTTATCGCATTATGGCTACTAAAGCTGAAATCCTTGACGCAATCGCCGGCATGACCGTGCTCGAGTTGTCCGAGCTGATCAAGGAAATGGAAGAGAAGTTCGGTGTTTCCGCGGCCGCCGCCGCCGTCGCCGTGGCCGCCCCGGCAGGTGCTGCTGCCGCCGCCGTCGAAGAACAGACCGAGTTCACCGTCATGCTAATGGCTGCCGGCGAGAAGAAGGTCGAAGTCATCAAGGTCGTGCGAGCCGCCACGGGCTTGGGTCTCAAGGAAGCCAAGGATCTGGTTGACGGTGCCCCGAAGGCCGTCAAGGAAGCGATTCCGAAGGCGGATGCTGCCGCGCTCAAGAAGCAACTTGAGGATGCGGGCGCCAAGGTCGAGGTCAAGTAAGTCCTCGATCGTGTTACGGGCTGGTGGCCGGTGCCACCAGCCCTTTTGTGCTTTCTGTTTGTATTTTGGCAATACGGCGGTGGTTAGCAGAGAAAGCTGATGTCTCAGCTTTGCCTTCTGACCTTCGACGCTGACGAGAAACTGGAGCGACCATGACGTACTCCTACACCGAGAAGAAGCGGATCCGCAAGAGCTTCGCCAAGCGCGCCAACGTGCTTGACGTGCCGTTCCTGCTGGCGACGCAACTCGACTCTTACACCCAATTCCTACAGGTTGATGTTCCGCCGGTACAACGGCGTACTCAGGGCCTGGAGGCCGCGTTTTCATCGATCTTTCCGATTGTTTCGCATTCGGGCAGCGCCCGGCTGGAATTCGTTGAGTACAAGCTGGGTGAACCGGCGTTCGACGTCAAGGAATGCCAGCAGCGCGGCCTGACGTTCGCGTCGCCCCTGCGCGCAAAGGTGCGCCTGGTGATCCTTGATCGTGAAACCGGCAACGAGAAGGTCAAGGAGGTCAAGGAGCAGGAAGTGTATATGGGCGAGATCCCGCTCATGACAACTACCGGTTCTTTTGTTATCAACGGTACCGAGCGGGTGATCGTCTCCCAGCTACACCGTTCCCCTGGCGTATTCTTCGAACACGACAAGGGCAAAACGCACAGTTCGGGCAAGTTGCTCTTTTCTGCGCGCATTATTCCTTACCGCGGTTCCTGGCTCGACTTCGAGTTCGATCCGAAGGACATCCTCTATTTTCGTGTCGATCGCCGTCGCAAGATGCCGGTGACCATCCTGCTGAAGGCAATTGGCCTGACGCTGGAACAGATTCTGTCGACTTTCTTTGAATTCGACACCTTCCATCTGACCAAGAAGGGCGTGCAGTTCGAGTTGGTGCCGGAGCGGCTGCGCGGCGAGGTGGCCCGCTTTGATTTTGCCGACAAACACGGAAAAGTGATTGTTCCGAAGGACAAGCGCATTACGGCCAAATACATTCGTGACCTGGACGAGGCCGGAATCAAGAAGATCGGCGTGCCGGAGGATTTCATCGTTGGCCGCACGATTGCCCAAAATGTTGTCGATGCGGAGACCGGCGAAGTTCTGGCCAACGCCAACGACGAGATTACCGAGGCGTTACTGGCCAAGCTGATGGAGGCAGGTGTCGAGGACGTCAAGGCGCTCTACATCAACGAGCTTGATCGCGGCCCCTACATCTCCTCGACCCTTCGTATCGATGAGACCGCCGACCAATGGGCTGCCCGCGTCGCCATCTACCGCATGATGCGCCCTGGAGAGCCGCCCACCGAGGATGCGGTTGAAAGCCTGTTCCAAGGTCTGTTCTACGCACCTGAGCGCTATGATCTCTCAACCGTCGGCCGCATGAAGTTCAACCGCCGTGTTGGTCGGGAAGCCTTGATTGGCTCGCCCACGCTTTCCAATCAGGACATTGTCGACGTTATCCGCATTCTCGTCGAGTTGCGCAATGGCCGTGGCGAAGTCGATGACATCGATCACCTCGGTAATCGCCGTGTTCGATCAGTTGGCGAACTGGCCGAGAATCAGTTCCGCGCCGGACTGGTGCGTGTCGAGCGCGCGGTCAAGGAGCGACTCTCCCAGGCCGAATCCGAGAACTTGATGCCCCACGACCTGATCAATGCGAAACCGATCAGCGCCGCGATCAAGGAATTTTTTGGTTCCAGTCAGCTGTCGCAGTTCATGGACCAGACCAATCCGTTGTCGGAAATCACCCATAAACGACGCGTCTCGGCTCTCGGCCCCGGCGGCCTGACACGCGAACGTGCAGGCTTTGAAGTGCGCGACGTACACCCGACGCACTATGGCCGCGTTTGCCCAATCGAGACACCGGAAGGTCCAAACATCGGCCTGATCAACTCGTTGGCGCTTTATGCACGGACCAACGACTACGGTTTCATGGAGACACCGTACCGCAAGGTTGAAGGCAGCCACGTCGGCGAGGAAATCGAATATCTGTCAGCGATTGAGGAAGGCAACTTCGTCATTGCCCAGGCCAACGCCACTTTGGACAAGAAGGGCAAGCTGGTCGATGAACTGGTGTCCTGCCGCTTCAAGGGTGAATTCGAACTCAAGGAACCTGCCGAGGTTCACTATATGGACGTTGCGCCGGGACAGATCGTTTCTGTCGCCGCCTCGCTAATCCCGTTCCTTGAGCACGACGATGCCAACCGAGCGCTTATGGGTGCCAACATGCAGCGCCAAGCGGTTCCCTGCCTGCGCCCCGAGAAGGCGTTGGTGGGTACCGGTATCGAACGTACGGTGGCAGTCGACTCGGGTACCGCTGTTCAAGCGCTGCGCGGCGGCGTTGTGGACTATGTCGATGCCAATCGCATTGTCGTGCGCGTCAATGATGCCGAGACGGTACCTGGCGAAGTGGGCGTCGATATCTACAATCTAACCAAGTACACCCGCTCGAACCAGAACACCAACATCAACCAACGACCTATTGTCACGGTTGGCGATTTGATTGCCAAGGGCGACGTGGTCGCCGATGGCGCCTCGACTGATTTGGGCGAGCTTGCGCTTGGCCAAAACATGTTGGTAGCGTTCATGCCGTGGAACGGCTACAACTTCGAGGACTCCATCCTGATTTCCGAGCGTGTGGTGGCGGATGATCGCTTTACCTCCATTCACATCGAGGAACTTACTGTCGTCGCCCGTGACACCAAGCTTGGCGCCGAGGAAATTACTCGCGACATTGCTACCCTGGGCGAAACCCAGCTTGGTCGTCTGGATGAGTCGGGAATTGTCTATATCGGGGCAGAGGTGGAAGCAGGCGATGTTCTGGTCGGCAAGGTGACCCCGAAGGGCGAAACCCAGCTGACGCCTGAGGAAAAGCTTCTGCGCGCCATCTTCGGCGAGAAGGCATCCGATGTGAAGGATACTTCCCTGCGGGTGCCGTCCGGCATGTCGGGTACGGTCATCGACGTTCAGGTCTTTACGCGTGAGGGAATTGAGCGCGACAAGCGTGCCCAGTCGATCATCGACGACATGCTCAGGGGGTACAAGCAGGACTTGGCTGACCAGATGCGCATCGTCGAACGGGATACGTTCTCGCGGATTGAGAAGTTGCTGGTCAACCGTGTTGCCAGCAAGGGCCCGAAGAAGTTGGCCAAGGGGACGAAGATTACCAAGGCCTATCTGGAAACGCTGGAACATTACCATTGGTTCGACATTGCGCTGGAAGGCGAGGAGTTCCAGCAACAGTTGGAGAATCTGCGCGACAGCCTCGAGCAAACGCGCAAGGATTTTGATGTTGCGTTCGACGCAAAGAAGAAGAAGCTTACGCAAGGCGATGAACTTCCGCCGGGCGTGCAGAAAATGGTCAAGGTCTATCTGGCAGTCAAGCGCCGTCTGCAACCGGGCGACAAGATGGCCGGCCGGCACGGAAACAAGGGGGTCGTGTCCAAGATCGTTCCTGTGGAAGATATGCCATATATGGACGACGGCCGCCCGGTCGACATCGTTCTGAATCCGCTTGGTGTGCCGTCGCGGATGAACATTGGCCAGATCCTTGAAACTCATTTGGGTTGGGCTGCAAAGGGACTCGGCTTGAAGATTGGGCAAATGCTGAAAAGGCAGGCAACGGCCAGCGAGGTACGAAAGCTGTTGCATAAGATCTACAACGTCTCTGGTCGTGGCGAACCGGTCGATACGCTCGATGATCGCGAAACCATGGAGCTGGCAGTCAATCTGACCGCGGGTGTTCCTTTTGCCACACCGGTTTTTGACGGGGCCAAAGAAGAAGAGATCAAGGCGATGCTCGATCTTGCCTATCCAGATGACGTGGCCGAACAGGTTGGGCTGACCTCCGCCAAGACCCAGGCGCGTCTTTGCGACGGTCGGACCGGCGAAGCCTTTGAGCGTCCCGTGACCATCGGCTACATGCATGTTCTGAAGCTCCATCACTTGGTCGACGACAAGATGCATGCCCGGTCAACTGGCCCCTATAGCCTGGTTACGCAGCAACCTCTGGGCGGGAAGGCGCAGTTCGGTGGTCAGCGCTTCGGTGAAATGGAAGTGTGGGCGCTAGAGGCCTATGGTGCTTCCTATACGCTGCAAGAAATGCTGACTGTGAAGTCGGACGATGTAAACGGCCGCACCAAGGTGTACGAGAGCATTGTCAAGGGCGAGCACAAGATCGATGCCGGCATGCCGGAATCCTTCAACGTGTTGGTGAAGGAAATCCGCTCGCTGGCGATTGACATCGATTTGGAACGTTACTGAGAACCCGATAAGGAATAAGCGATGAAAGCACTGCTCGACCTCTTCAAGCAGGTTACTCAGGAAGAAGAATTTGACGCGATCACCATCGGGCTGGCCTCGCCCGAGAAGATCCGTTCCTGGTCCTATGGCGAGGTGAAGAAGCCGGAGACCATCAACTACCGTACTTTCAAGCCAGAACGCGACGGCCTTTTCTGCGCCAAGATATTTGGCCCGGTAAAGGACTATGAGTGCCTGTGTGGAAAGTACAAGCGCCTCAAGCACCGCGGCGTCATTTGCGAGAAGTGCGGCGTCGAAGTCACGCAAAGCAAGGTTCGTCGCGAGCGAATGGGCCATATCGAACTGGCTTCCCCGACTGCGCACATCTGGTTCCTGAAGTCGTTGCCCAGCCGTCTCGGCATGGTGCTCGATATGACTTTGCGCGACATCGAGCGCGTGCTCTATTTCGAGGCATTCGTGGTTGTCGACCCGGGTGTTACGCCGCTCAACCGTGCGCAACTCCTGACCGAAGACGATTACCTGGCGAAGGTCGAGGAGTATGGCGACGAGTTTTCGGCTGTGATGGGTGCCGAGGGTATCCGCGAGTTGTTGCGTACATTGGATATCGCTCAGCAAGTCGAAGTCTTGCGCAAGGAACTCGAGACTACGGGTTCCGAAGCGAAGATCAAGAAGATTGCCAAGCGACTGAAAGTACTTGAGGGCTTCCAGATTTCCGGTATCAAGCCGGAGTGGATGGTGCTTGAAGTGCTGCCAGTATTGCCGCCGGACCTGCGGCCCCTAGTACCATTGGATGGTGGGCGCTTCGCCACCTCCGACCTGAATGACCTCTATCGTCGGGTCATCAACCGCAATAACCGTCTGAAGCGGCTGCTTGAGCTGAAGGCTCCAGACATCATTGTGCGCAACGAAAAGCGCATGTTGCAAGAGGCGGTCGATTCGCTGCTAGATAACGGCCGTCGCGGCAAGGCGATGACCGGCGCCAATAAGCGGCCGCTGAAGTCGCTGGCCGACATGATCAAGGGCAAGGGCGGCCGGTTCCGTCAGAACTTGCTTGGCAAACGAGTTGACTATTCAGGCCGCTCGGTCATCGTGGTCGGTCCGCAGCTGAAGCTTCACCAGTGCGGCTTACCGAAGAAGATGGCGCTTGAACTCTTCAAGCCCTTTATCTTTGAACGCCTCGAGAAGATGGGTATTGCCAGCACCATTAAGGCGGCCAAGAAGGAAGTCGAAGCTGAAACCGTCGTCGTCTGGGATATTCTGGAAGAAGTCATTCGTGAGCATCCGGTTCTGCTTAACCGCGCGCCGACGCTGCATCGTCTCGGTATCCAGGCTTTCGAGCCAACGCTGATTGAAGGCAAGGCAATCCAGCTTCACCCGCTGGTCTGTACTGCCTTCAACGCTGACTTCGACGGTGACCAGATGGCCGTCCACGTGCCACTGTCTCTAGAGGCGCAGATGGAAGCCCGTACTTTGATGTTGGCCTCCAACAACGTGCTGTCACCCGCGAACGGCGCGCCGATCATCGTACCTTCGCAGGACGTCGTGCTGGGGCTCTACTACGCAACGCGGGAAAATGCCGCCGCCAAAGGCTCCGGCATGATGTTCGCCGATATAGCCGAGGTGGTTCGCGCCCTTGACACGCGCCAATGCGACCTTCATGCACGTGTTTCCGTCCGATTGAAAGAATATGAATGGGACGGCGACGGTTGGCAGGAGAAGATTGTCCGTGTTTCGACAACGGCGGGTCGCGCCATCCTGTCGGAAATTCTGCCGAAGGGCTTGCCATTCAAGGTCATCGACAAACCACTAAAAAAGAAGGAAATATCAAAGCTCATCGACGAGAGCTTCCGCCGTTGCGGTCTCAAGGAAACTGTGATTTTCGCCGACAAACTTATGCAGTCAGGATTTACGCTGGCGACGCGCGGCGGGATTTCCATTGCTGTAGGCGACATGCTCGTCCCCCCACAGAAAGGCGCCATCATCGATTCCGCCGAGACTGAGGTGAAAGAGATTGAGCGGCAGTACACTTCCGGCTTGGTGACCGTTGGCGAACGTTACAACAAGGTTGTCGATATTTGGGGGCGTGCCGGTGATCAGGTCGCCAAGGCGATGATGGACCAGTTGGCACATCAGATCATCACAGATGCCCATGGCAAACAGGTCAGCCAAGAGTCGTTCAATTCCATCTACATGATGGCCGACTCGGGTGCGCGTGGCTCGGCCGCACAGATTCGTCAGCTCGCGGGCATGCGCGGTCTGATGGCGAAGCCGGATGGTTCCATCATCGAAACACCGATTACCACCAACTTTCGTGAGGGCCTGAACGTCCTTCAGTACTTCATTTCTACCCACGGGGCGCGAAAGGGCCTCGCCGACACGGCGCTAAAGACCGCCAACTCCGGTTATCTGACCCGGCGGCTCGTTGATGTGACCCAAGACTTGGTTGTTACCGACGACGATTGCGGTACGGCCTCTGGATTTGTCATGAAGGCGTTGGTTGAAGGCGGCGAGGTTGTGGAAGCACTGCGCGAGCGTATTCTTGGCCGTGTAGTGGCGTCTGATGTCATCAATCCGGACACACAGGATGCCCTTTACGAAGCGGGGTACCTTCTCGACGAAGACGCTGTCGACGCGATCGAGGCGCTTGGAATTGACGAGGTTCGCGTGCGCACGCCGCTATCCTGCGATACCCGTTATGGTTTGTGTGCTAAGTGTTATGGTCGCGACTTGGGTCGTGGTTCCTTGGTGAACTCCGGCGAGGCGATCGGTGTCATTGCCGCCCAGTCGATCGGCGAGCCGGGTACCCAGCTCACAATGCGTACGTTCCACGTTGGTGGAGCGGCGTCGCGCGCGGCCGCTCAGAACCAGATTGAGGCCAAGAGTGCCGGCACGATCCGTTTTTCCGCGACGATGCGCTATGTGACCAATCCCAAGGGGGAAAAAGTGGTTATCGCGCGTTCGGGCGAAGTCGTGATCAGCGACGACAACGGTCGCGAGCGGGAACGTCATAAGGTTCCCTATGGTGCGACCCTCTTGGCCGATGATTGCAAACAGATCAAGCCAGGCGCTATCGTCGCTACTTGGGATCCCCACACTCGTCCTATCGTGACCGAATACGCTGGTACGGTGAAGTTTGAGCATGTCGAAGAGGGCGTAACCGTCGCCAAGCAAATCGATGACGTTACGGGCCTCTCCACCTTGGTTGTAATCGACCCGAAACGTGGCAGCAAGACAGCAGCCAAGGGCTTGCGGCCGTTAGTTAGACTCTTGGACGAGGCTGGTCAGGAAATCAAGATTCACGGTACCGATCATTCGGTTGCGATCACCCTACAGGTCGGTTCAATTATTGCCGTCAGGGATGGTCAGGCCACTTCGGTTGGCGACGTGCTCGCGCGTATTCCGCAGGAGTCGGTAAAGACAAGGGATATTACTGGCGGCCTTCCGCGTGTGGCTGAATTGTTCGAGGCCCGCTCGCCGAAGGATGCGGGCGTTCTGGCTGAGGTGACCGGGACGGTCAGCTTCGGCAAAGACACCAAGGGAAAGCAGCGTTTGGTCATCACAGAGCCGGATGGCACTGCACATGAGTATCTGATTCCGAAAGACAAGCATGTCATGGCCCACGATGGTCAGGTTGTTAACAAGGGCGAGATCATCGTTGATGGACCTGCCGATCCGCATGACATCCTTCGTCTCAAGGGTATCGAGGAATTGGCGCGCTACATCATCGACGAAGTGCAAGACGTTTATCGCCTGCAAGGTGTGAAGATCAACGACAAACACATTGAAGTGATCGTTCGTCAGATGCTGCGTCGTGTGGTCATTACGGATCCAGGTGATTCCAAATTCATACGTGAAGAGCAGGTCGAGCGGTCGGAGGTGCTGGATGAAAATGACCGCCTGAAGAGCGAAGGCAAGCGCCCTGCCGAGTTTGACAATGTTCTGCTCGGCATCACCAAGGCCAGCTTGTCGACCGACTCGTTCATTTCGGCGGCTTCCTTCCAGGAAACCACACGTGTGCTGACGGAAGCTGCGATCATGGGCAAGCGCGACGAACTGCGCGGTCTGAAGGAGAACGTCATTGTCGGCCGACTTATACCGGCCGGTACTGGCCTCGCGTACCACCGCACGCGGCGCCTACAGTCTGTCGGAGAAGATGCGGCCAAGGGAATATTCGATCTGCCGGTGCGGGACGATGCAATCGAGGGTGCGCAGGCCGGTTGACGGCGTTGCGTGTGACCAATATAATCCGGCCTCTTTGCACCCTGCTTAGGGCCGCAAGCTTCTGTGTTTTAGGAATCTGATATGCCAACCATCAACCAGCTGGTGCGCAAGGGCCGCCAGGCGCCAGTAAGCAAGAGCAAGGTGCCTGCGCTCGGCGGTAGCCCTGCCAAGCGCGGTGTTTGCACGCGCGTTTATACTACGACACCGAAGAAGCCGAACTCGGCGTTGCGGAAGGTCGCCAAGGTTCGCCTGACGAATGGCTTCGAGGTCATCTCCTATATCGGTGGCGAAGGCCACAACCTGCAAGAGCACTCGGTGGTGCTGATTCGCGGCGGTCGGGTGAAGGACTTGCCGGGTGTGCGCTATCACATCGTGCGCGGCAGCCTGGATACTCAGGGCGTCAAGGATCGCAAGCAGGCTCGTTCGAAGTACGGCTCCAAGCGGCCGAAGCAGGCATAACAAAGTTTCGAGGTCATCATGCCCCGTCGTCGTGAAGTTCCCAAGCGTGACATACTGCCGGATCCCAAGTTTGGCAGCGTCGATGTATCCAAGTTCGTCAATGTGTTGATGACCAGTGGCAAGAAGTCTGTTGCCGAGCGAATCATCTATGGCGCCTTCGATCAGATCAAAACCAAGAGCGGCAAGGATCCGCTGGAGGTTTTCTCTCTGGCGATCAGCAACGTCAAACCGATCGTCGAGGTCAAGAGCCGTCGCGTCGGTGGCGCCAACTACCAAGTTCCAGTTGAGGTGCGTCCTTCCCGCCGCATGGCGCTATCCATGCGCTGGTTGCGCGAAGCGGCCCGCAAGCGTAGTGAGAAGTCCATGGGCCAGCGCTTGGCCAATGAACTCCTCGAGGCGGCCGAGGGTCGTGGCGCGGCGATGAAGCGGCGTGAGGAAGTGCACCGTATGGCTGAGGCCAACAAGGCGTTCTCGCACTTTAGGTTCTGACAGTTGCCGCGCGGTGGTGTCGCGCGGTCATTTCTCGTTACCGCCCTGGCGTCTCTCCAATTGGTGGGGGCCAAGGCGGTTTGGCTTAGATAAGGCAGGTATTCAAAGTGGCCCGCAAGACTCCCATCGAGCGCTATCGCAACATCGGTATTTCGGCGCACATTGACGCCGGCAAGACGACGACGACCGAGCGCATTCTGTTCTACACCGGTGTCAACCACAAGATCGGCGAAGTGCATGATGGCGCCGCAACCATGGACTGGATGGAGCAGGAGCAGGAGCGGGGCATTACCATTACTTCCGCTGCCACGACCTGCTTCTGGAAGGGCATGGCGCTCCAGTTTCCTGAGCATCGCGTCAATATCATTGACACTCCGGGTCACGTCGATTTCACTATCGAGGTCGAGCGCTCGATGCGCGTCCTGGACGGTGCCTGCATGGTCTATTGCGCCGTGGGTGGTGTGCAGCCGCAGTCCGAAACTGTGTGGCGCCAAGCCAATAAGTACGGTGTGCCGCGTCTGGCGTTCGTGAACAAGATGGATCGTACCGGCGCTAATTTCTTCCGCGTCCATGACCAGATGCGTGAGCGCTTGAAGGCCAATCCGATCGCCATCCAAATTCCTATCGGTGCCGAAGAGAAGTTCAAGGGCGTCGTCGACTTAGTCAAGATGAAAGCCATTCTCTGGGACGAGGAAAGTCAGGGCACCAAGTTCGAGTACACCGACATTCCGGCTGACTTGGTCGCGACGGCCAAGGAATGGCGCGAAAAGATGCTTGAGGCAGCTGCCGAAGCCTCCGAGGAACTGATGAATAAGTACCTCGAGGAAGGCGATCTGTCGGAAGAGGAAATCAAGAAGGCGCTACGCCAGCGAACCATTGCCAGCGAGATCGTGCCCATGCTCTGCGGTTCCGCATTCAAGAACAAGGGCGTGCAGGCCATGCTGGACGCGGTTATTGAGTTGATGCCTTCGCCGCTCGACATTCCGCCAGTCAAGGGCGAGTTGGAGAATGGTTCCGAAGGCGAGCGCAGGCCCGCCGACGACGAGCCGTTTGCTAGCTTGGCATTCAAGATCATGACCGACCCCTACGTCGGTCAGCTGACTTTCTTCCGCGTTTATTCTGGCATGATGAAGTCGGGCGATACGATCTACAACCCCGTCAAGCAACGCAAGGAGCGCATTGGCCGGATTCTCCAGATGCACGCCAATCAGCGTGAGGAAATCAAGGAAGTCTATGCCGGTGATATCGCGGCAGCCGTTGGCCTCAAGGAGGCGATCACTGGCGATACCTTGTCGAGCGTGGACAAGCCGATCATTCTGGAGCGCATGATTTTCCCGGAGCCGGTGATTCACGTCGCCGTCGAGCCGAAAACCAAGAGCGATCAGGAGAAGATGGGGCTTGCGCTTGGTCGTTTGGCACAGGAAGATCCGTCGTTCCGCGTTCGCACCGACGTGGATTCGGGGCAAACCATCATTTCCGGCATGGGCGAGCTCCACCTGGAAATTATCGTTGATCGCATGCGTCGCGAGTTTGGCGTCGAAGCTAACGTCGGTGCGCCGCAGGTTGCCTATCGCGAAACCATCCGCAAGTCGGCCGAGCAGGAGGGCAAGTTCGTCAAGCAATCTGGCGGTCGCGGTCAGTATGGCCATGTCTGGATCAAGCTGGAGCCGAACGAGATCGGCAAGGGTTATGAGTTTATTGACGCGGTCAAGGGCGGTACGGTGCCCCGCGAGTACATTCCGGCTGTTAACAAGGGCATCGAGGACACGCTGCCCAACGGTGTGCTGGCTGGCTTCCCTGTGGTGGATGTCAAGGTAACCTTGTTCGACGGTTCCTATCACGAGGTGGATTCCAACGAAAACGCTTTCAAGATGGCCGGCTCCATGGCCTTCAAGGACGCCATGCGCAAGGCCAGCCCGGTACTGCTGGAGCCGATGATGTCGGTTGAAGTGGAAACGCCCGAAGACTATATGGGCAACGTGATGGGCGACTTGTCCGGCCGGCGCGGCATTGTGCACGGCATGGAGGATCGGGTCGGCGGGATCAAGGTGATCAAGGCGGAAGTGCCGCTGGCCGAGATGTTTGGCTATTCGACGCAGATGCGCTCGCTGTCACAGGGTAGGGCGACCTATTCAATGGAGTTCAAGCACTATTCGGAAGCGCCGAAGAACGTCGCCGAGGCTGTTATCAACAAGAAGTAACCTTGTTCTTTAGAGGAAGCGAATCATGGCAAAAGGCAAGTTTGAGNNGGCGAAGTTTGGTGGTGAAGCGAAGGCGTATGACCAGATTGATGCGGCGCCGGAAGAAAAGGCACGCGGCATCACCATCAACACGGCGCACGTTGAATACGAGACGTCCAAGCGACACTATGCCCACGTTGACTGCCCGGGCCACGCCGACTACGTCAAGAACATGATTACGGGTGCTGCNNCATCCTGCTGGCGCGTCAGGTCGGTGTGCCCTACATCATCGTCTTCATGAACAAGTGTGACATGGTGGACGATGCCGAACTGCTGGAACTGGTCGAAATGGAAGTACGGGAGCTCCTCTCCAAGTACGACTTCCCGGGCGACGACGTTCCCATCATCAAGGGCTCCGCCCTCAAGGCCATGGAAGGCGACAAGGGCGAACTGGGCGAACTGGCCATCATGAAGCTGGCTGATGCCCTGGACAGCTACATTCCGACCCCTGAGCGCGCCATCGACAAGCCGTTCCTGATGCCGATCGAAGACGTCTTTTCCATCTCCGGTCGCGGCACCGTCGTTACCGGTCGGGTTGAGCGTGGAGTTGTCAAGGTTGGCGAAGAAATCGAAATCGTGGGCATTCGGCCGACCATCAAGACGATCTGCACCGGCGTTGAAATGTTCCGGAAGCTTCTGGACCAAGGTCAGGCCGGCGACAACGTTGGCGTTCTCCTGCGCGGCACCAAGCGGGAAGAAGTCGAACGGGGTCAAGTATTGGCCAAGCCCGGATCGATCACCCCGCACACCCACTTCACCAGCGAAGTGTATGTCCTGTCCAAGGATGAAGGTGGCCGGCATACCCCGTTCTTCAACGGCTATCGTCCGCAGTTCTACT
>PMIH01000172.1 GCA_003158255.1 Rhodocyclaceae bacterium | reverse complement strand
CACGGTGAAGCGAGACGGCATCGAAGCGGCCGGCAAGGCGTGGAGCGCGGAAGACGAGGAGGCGTTCAAGGCGCCGATCCGCGCTCAATACGAGACTCAGGGCCACCCCTATTACGCGACGGCGCGTTTGTGGGACGACGGCGTACTCGACCCGGCGCAAACGCGTCGCGCCCTCGGGCTGGGCATTTCGGCGGCGTTGAACGCGCTGGTCGTGCCGACGCAATTCGGCATTTTCAGGATGTAAGCCATGTATCGAAACATCGTTACCGAAGTGGATCAGGGCATCGGCATCATCACGCTCAACCGGCCGGATCGCCACAACGCCTTCGACGGCCAGCTGATCGGCGAACTGATCCAGTCGCTGGCGGGCATGGCCAGCGACGATGCGGTGCGCGTCGTCGTGTTGTCGTCGACCGGCAAGAGCTTCTGCGCCGGCGCCGACCTCAACTGGATGCGTACCGCCGGCAAGTGGACTTCCTCCGAAAACGAGGCCGATGCCCGCGTGATGGCCGAGATGCTGCATCGGCTGTCGACGTTGCCCAAGCCCACCGTTGCTCGCGTGCAGGGCTCGGCCTATGGTGGCGGCGTCGGCCTGATCGCCGCCTGCGACATCGCGGTCGCCACCTTCGATGCCCAGTTTGCCCTCTCGGAAGTGAAGCTCGGCCTGATTCCCGCCACCATTTCGCCGCACGTGATTGCCGCCATCGGCGAGCGTCATGCGCGGCGCTACATGCTGACCGCCGAGCGCTTTTCGGCCGCCGAGGCATACCGCCTCGGATTGGTCCACGAGATGGTGCCCGACGAAGCCGGACTGGACGAGGCGGTCGGCCAGATCGTCGACGCCCTGCTCGGCAACGGCCCGGCCGCTCTGGCCGAATGCAAGGACCTGGTGCGGGCAGTCACCAATCATGCCATCGACGCAGCGCTGATTGCCGATACCGCGCGCCGCATCGCCCGCGTGCGCGCCAGCGAAGAAGGTCGCGAGGGTGTCGCGGCGTTCCTTGAAGGCCGCAAAGCGGACTGGCACAAGTAATGGCGTCGCGACATGTTTGACACCGTCCTGATCGCCAACCGCGGCGAGATCGCCTGCCGCGTCATCCGCACGGCGCGGCGTCTGGGCGTGCGCACGGTGGCCGTGTACTCGGACGCGGACGCGACCGCGCGCCATGTCCGCCTCGCCGACGATGCCGTGTGCATAGGCCCGGCGTCGGCGCGCGAGTCCTACCTGAACGGTGAGCGCATCATTGCCGCTGCGCGTGCGTCCGGTGCGCAGGCGATTCATCCGGGCTACGGTTTTCTGTCCGAGAACGAGCAGTTCGCCGAAGCCTGCGCGGCATCCGGCCTGGTGTTCATCGGCCCACCGGTGGCGGCGATCCGTGCCATGGGTTCGAAGTCTGCCGCCAAGGCACTGATGGAACGCGCCGGCGTGCCGCTGGTGCCCGGCTACCATGGTGAAAATCAGGACGCCGGCTTTCTCGCCGCCGAGTCGCAGCGCATCGGCTGGCCGGTGCTGATCAAGGCTTCCGCGGGCGGCGGCGGCAAGGGCATGCGCATCGTCCGCAGCGCCGGCGAGTTCGCCGCTGCGTTGGCTTCGTGCCGACGCGAAGCTGCCGCGAGCTTCGGTGACGACCGAGTGCTGATCGAGAAGTATCTGGAACGACCGCGCCACATCGAGATGCAGGTATTCGGCGATACGCTCGGCAACGTCGTGCACCTGTTCGAGCGCGATTGCTCGGTGCAGCGCCGTCATCAAAAAGTTCTCGAAGAAGCACCGGCGCCGGGCATGACGGCCACGCGTCGCGCGGCGATGGGCAAGGCTGCGGTTGATGCAGCGAAGGCAGTTGGCTACGTCGGTGCCGGCACTGTGGAGTTCATCGTCGGTGCCGACGGCACCTTCCACTTCATGGAAATGAACACGCGCCTACAGGTCGAGCATCCGGTGACGGAGATGATCACCGGCCTCGATCTCGTCGAGTGGCAATTGCGCGTAGCCGCGGGCGAACCGCTGCCGCTGGCGCAGGAGCAGTTGGCTATTCGCGGCCATGCCATCGAGGCGCGCATCTACGCCGAAGATCCGGACAAGGGCTTCCTGCCCTCGACCGGCCGGCTGCTGCATCTGTCGACGCCGGCCGAGTCGCTGCACGTGCGCGTCGACACCGGCGTCGAGGAAGGCGACGAGATCACGCCGCACTACGACCCGATGATCGCCAAGCTGATCGTCCGCGACGACACGCGCGAGCGGGCCTGCGCGCGCATGTTGCAGGCGCTGGCGCAGTATCGCGTCGTCGGCGTCGCCAACAACATCGAGTTCCTGTCGCGCCTCGTCGCCTGTCCGGCGTTTGCGCAGGCGGATCTCGACACTGGATTGATCGAGCGCGAACACGATTTTCTCTTTCCGGCGACGACCGAACCGCCGCGCGAGGCCTGGCTTTCGGCGGCGCTGGCCGAACTGCTGCGCGAGCAGGCGGCGGCCGATGCGGCGGCGCGGCTAGATGCCGATCCGCATTCGCCCTGGCATCACCGCGATGGCTGGCGCGTGAACCTCGGCGCACCGCGACGGCTGACTTTCCGTAGCGGCGACGTGGCAAAAACGATGAGCGTCGCTTATGTCGACGCCGGCTATCGACTCGAAGTCGATGGTCAGGCAACGGCGGCACACGGCGAGATGCTGCCGGGCAGCCAGTTGCGCGCCGACTTCGGCGGCAATCGCACCGCCGCCACGGTAGTTGCGGCGAATGAAAGGCGCCACGTCTTCCTGCACGGCCACTGCTATGTGTTCGCTGCGATCGATCCGCTCTACCACGCCGGCGAGGGCGGTGGCGCGGAAGGCGGCATGACGGCGCCGATGCCCGGCAAAGTCATTGCGCTGGTCGCCAAAATCGGCGTGCGCGTCGAGAAGGGAGCGCCACTGCTGATCCTCGAAGCGATGAAGATGGAGCACACCATTTGCGCGCCGGCGACCGGCACGGTCAAGGCATTCCGCTATGCCGTCGGCGAACAGGTGACCGACGGTGCCGAACTGGTCGACTTCGAGGCGAAATAGGTGCCCCCCACGCTCGCAGACCCGCCTCGCTGCCCCCCACAGGGGGACGCATGCCTCCTTGGGGCGGCCCGGCGGAGGCATGAATGACGCTGCCCGGCAAGGTCAGGCTCGTCGAGGTCGGTCCGCGCGACGGGCTGCAAAACGAAAAGCAGATCGTGCCGACGACGATCAAGCTCGAACTGATCGATCGCCTCGGCGCCTGTGGATTGAAGACGATCGAGGCGACCGCCTTCGTGTCGCCGAAGTGGGTGCCGCAGATGGCCGACAGTGCGGACGTGATACACGGCCTGATGCACGCCAACGCGCGTCGCAATGGCGTCTCGTATCCCGCGCTGGTGCCGAACATGCAAGGCCTGGAGGCTGCGCTCGCGGCGGGAGCGAACGAGATCGCGGTGTTCGGCGCCGCCTCGGAAGCCTTCTCGCATAAGAACATCAACTGCTCGATCGCGGAATCGCTCGATCGTTTCCGGCCAGTGGTCGCGGCCGCACGCGAGGCGAACATCAAGGTGCGCGGCTATGTCTCCTGTGTGCTCGGTTGTCCTTACCAGGGCGCGGTGGCGCCGCTCGCCGTCGCCGACGTGGGCTGGCAACTGTTCGAGATGGGCTGCTACGAAATTTCGCTCGGCGACACCATCGGCACCGGCACGCCCGAGGCGACGAAGGAAATGATCAATGCCGTGGCACGGCGCGTGCCGCTGAAGAAACTCGCCGGCCATTTCCACGACACCTACGGCATGGCCATCGCCAACATCTACGCAGCGCTGGAGTTGGGCGTGGCAGTATTCGACGCTTCAGTCGCCGGCCTCGGCGGCTGCCCGTACGCGGTGGGTGCGTCCGGCAACGTGGCGACCGAAGACGTCGTCTGGTTGTTGCAAGGGCTCGGCATCGAGACCGGTATCGATATCGTCGCACTCGCCGAAACAGGCGACTGGATCTGTCGCCAGCTTGGTCGCGAGACAGGCTCGAAGGCGGCGCGGGCGCTGCTCGCCGGTCGGTTGGCCTAAAGCCGTCGGCCCTCGATGTAGCGGAACTCCTGTGTCCTCCCCGCATATCCCCAGGCATCGGCAGACACTTCCTGGATGACGACGTAGCTGGCCGGCGCAAGCGGGCCGAGGCGCTGTTCCATCGCCGCGAACACGGCAGCGACAAATGCTGCTTTCTGGTCCTTGGTGTTGGTGCCGGTCGTGATTTCGATCTTGAGGAAGAACGAGCGCTGCCCCGATTCGGCAAGGGTTGTGCCGCCGATGAACCACTGCTCGGCCGGCAGCCAATCGATGGCCACCGCAGTGACCTCGCGCCGCTTGCCCAGCAGTTCGTTGGTGAGCCGCGTCAGGTCGGCGGCGATTTCGGTGGCGCTAATTGGCGTACCCCCGCGGGGATTCCCTCCGGTCACACCACGACTGACTTTCACGTCGAGAAAAGGCATTTTGATTTCCCTCAGGCAATGCGGGTAAGCCACTCGGCGGTGCTGGTCACATCGGCGAAGCGCCCGAGCGTGGCAATCACCGAACGATAAAGTTCGTTGGCCGTCACCGGGCCGGCGAATCCCTTGCGGTCGAGCGTGCCGGTCGCATCGGCGATGAACTCGACTTCGTAGCCAAGATGCCAGGCGCGCGAGGCGGTCGTCTGGCAGCACTGCTGCGTCATGTAACCGATGATGGCGACGGTGTCGACTTTAAAGTCAGCCAGCCATCCGCGCAGGCCGGTGCCGTGAAAGCTGTCGGGCCATTCCTTGTCGATCAGGATGTCGCGCGGCCGGCTGGCGATGTCGGCGTGAAGTTCCCATTCGTGGCCGCCCTTGCGAAATACCGGCGAGTCGGGCTCGGGGGAGCCGTGGCGGATGACCGCGGTCGGCACGCCGGTGCGGTGAGCGGCATCCATGACGGCCAGGATGTTGTCGAAACTTCCGGCCGGATGCGTGACCGGTAACCGGCCGGTAAAATATTCGTTCTGTACGTCGATGACCAGCAAGGCGCGCTTCATTATTTTTCCTAAACGATGTGGGTGGCGGGAAAACTGGCAAGGGCAGGAAACCGCCAGCGCCGGATCAGATTCAGGACGGATTCGGCGCCCTGCCGGCGCGGCGCGCACGCCGGCTTGCAGGATGAGCGGTGAGTGAGCGCCGGCACAGATGGCTCGCGGGCCGAAACCACGACCGGGCCGCGGTCTGTAACGGTCCAGGACTGGCCGGACTTGAGGATGACATCGCGCGAGTCGCCGTCGAAGGTGAGCCAGAGTTTGCCGGTCTCGCAAAGAAGCAGATGATTACGGGCGTCATCGATGACCACCAGTTCGCGCTTCTTGAGCGGGGTGCGTTGGACTTGCCGAGTGGCGTTCATGTTTGTATCCTTTCATGCAATCGGCGCATGTAAGTTGCGCTGGCTTGTACTGTAGGCATCGATGGATAGCTATACAAACGGATATTCGGCATTCGATGAATGAGGAAAACGCATCAATAGTCCGCTCGGTCGCCTGCCATCTCTTGACGCCTTGAAAGGCTTCGATGCCGCCGCCCGGCATTTGAGTTTTACCCGGGCGGCGGCGGAGCTGTCTCTGACTCAATCGGCAATCAGCCGTCAGGTGCAGACGCTGGAGGCGCAGCTGGGCGTGCGGCTGTTCCTGCGCGGCGTGCGCAAGCTGACGCTGACACCGGAAGGTGAGCAATTGCATCGCGCCGCGGCGAGTGCGCTAGCCAATCTGGCGGAGGTGTGCGCCGGCTTGCAGGCGGGCAAGCGGCGCCCGCGCGTGACTGTGTCGGCGGCGATCAGCATCGCCGCGTTGTGGCTGGTGCCCCGCCTGGGCGGATTCCAGGAACGCTATCCCGATGTCGATGTTCGGCTGTCGGCGGACAACCGAACGGTGGACCTGGCCCGGGAAGAAGTCGACGTGGCACTGCGTTACGGCCCGCCGGAACTGATGCCGCCCGAGGCACTGCTTCTGTTCGACGAGGTGGTGTTCCCGGTGGCGTCGCCGGGCATCGCGACCGGCTTCCCCGCCAAGCCCACGTCGGCAGATCTGGCGAGGGTGACCCTGCTGGTCTGGCGCTCGGACGTGCCGTCGCCGGGACTCGATTGGGCTCCCTGGCTGGTTTCGCTCGGCCTCGAAAAAGCGCGGCCGAAGGCGCTCATGCAGTTCAACCAATACGACCAGATGATCCGCGCCGCCGCCGATGGTCAGGGCATCGCCCTCGGCCGCGGCCCGCTGGTGCGGCGTCTGGTCGACGCAGGTCAACTGGCACCGCTCATGGCCACGCGCGAACGTGTCGCTTCGCGCGGCTACTTCCTGCTCCCCGCGGCGGGCGGCGCGCGGCCCGAGGTGGACGCGTTCATTGCCTGGTTGATGGCAGAGGCGGCGGGAAGCCGCTAGCGCTGCACATCGGCTATCCTTCGCACCATGCAACTCATCCTCATCAGCGGCCTTTCCGGTTCCGGCAAATCGATCGTTCTCAACGTGCTCGAGGATGCCGGTTACTTCTGCGTCGACAATCTGCCGCTGCCGCTGCTGCCGCATCTGGTTGACCAGCTTGGTCGCGAGGGATACGGTCGGGCCGCCGTGGCCATGGACATGCGCGGCGGCACCGACGTTGCCGCTTTCCTGCCGCAGCAGCTGCGCGACTTGCGCGCCGCCGGCAATATCGATGTGCGCTTTATCTTCCTCGATGCGCGCGATGAAGTCCTGATCCAGCGTTTCTCCGAGACCCGACGCCGACATCCGCTGGCGATCGATAACACGACGCTGGCTGAGGCGATCGCCCGCGAGCGTGACGCGCTTGCGGTGCTGGCCAGCCTCGGCCACCACATTGATACCAGCAACTTGCGTCCCCATGCCCTGCGCGCCTTCGTCAAGGATTTTGTTGAGCTTGGCGACGGCGCCGGTCTGACGCTGATGTTCGAGTCCTTCGGCTTCAAGCACGGCTTGCCCATGGACGCCGACCTGGTGTTCGACGTCCGTTGCCTGCCCAACCCGCATTACGACCCGCTTCTGCGTCCTCTGACCGGTCTCGATGCCGACGTAATTTCGTTTCTCGATGGCGATCCGAATGTCCAGCGCATGGTCGCCGATGTTGGCCGCTTCGTCGGCGATTGGCTGCCGGACTACATTCGCGACAACCGCTCGTATCTGACGATCGCCCTCGGCTGCACGGGCGGCCAGCACCGTTCGGTCTATATCGCGGAACGCCTGGCGGCGCGCTTCCGCGACGTTGTCCGCGTTCTGGTACGCCACCGCAGCCTGGTATCGTCGTGAAGACTTGGCTGGCCCTGGTTCGGCCCGGCGACTGGCTCGTCGTCAGCCTTGCCGGCATCGCCGTGGCGCTATCGTTTCCGTTGCTGTGGCGTGGCGGTCCGGCGGACCGCGCCGTCATTCGGCTCGATGGCCGCATCGTGGCCGAATATCCACTCAACGCCGCTCGGCGCGTCGAGGTGACGGGACCGATCGGTACGACGGTGGTCGAGATCCAGCCAGGCAGGGCACGCGTGTTCGCCGATCCAGGCCCCCGTCAATACTGTGTTCGCCAGGGCTGGCTGACGCGTGCCAGCGCCATCGCCATTTGTGCGCCGAATCACGTCAGTCTGGCACTGGCCGGCGGCCAGACGGGCTACGACTCCCTCAACTACTAAGCCAGCAGGCTCTGCCAGGCCTGCCACTCCTCGCGGCAGCGGTCGGGCACGGGAATGTTGCTCGGGATGGCCAGAAACTCCATCGGCGCCAGCGATTGGGCGACACGCATCGCGCTGGCCAGGCAGTCGAACCAGGACCAGCCATCCGCTGTCGGCTTACCAGTGATCGCTGCCCTGATGGTTTCCGGAAAATCAAAGCGTGCGAGGTAGGTCGCAGTGACCTCGGACGTCGGTGCCGGGAAGATGTCTCTTTGCAGGCGCGCTTTTGCCGTGGGGTCGAGACCGGCAGAGAGCCTGATGTAGTCCGCCAGCAGGTGTGGGAAAGTTTCGGCGATGGCCAGCCAGCCGATGCCGGATAGCAGGCCGGTGGTGAAACCTTCGTCGGCCATTTGCGCCGGGATCTCGAAAGTCTCCAGCAGGCCGCGCATGGCGGCGCCCGTCGCGACCGCGTTGTGCCAGTAGGCCTTGTAATCGAAGCTGGCACAAGCGCCCTTCTGGTAGCGGGCCATCATTTCGGCGATGAACACCACGCGACGTACCTGATTTATGCCCAGGCGCTGGATGGCGGCATGGACCGAGGCGGTCTTGCCGGCATTGGCAAAGGCGGCGGCGTTCGCGTAGTTGATCAGGGTTGCCGAGATGACCGGATCGGTCTGGATCGCCTTGGTGGCTGCGGTAATGTCGCCACTGACGGCGGCGGTCTGGACGAGCTGGAACAATGCGCCGGGCGACGGCAGATTGCCGTGCAACTCGATCGCTTCGAGGAACTGNNCGTTTTCGGCCGTCCAGTGAGGAACGGCTTCGAAGAAACGTCCCCAGTTGTCGACGACCACCCAGCGCAATCCGGCCGGACTGCCAAGTGCCTTGTTGATATGGAGAAACGCCGGGCCGGCCAGACCTTCAATGGGTTTGCCTGGATCCTGGCGGGGGTCGCAACCGGCAACAACCAGGGATGGAAGTCCGCTGTCGGCGGGAACGAACGCCGCCAGAACACCGCGACCGGTCTCCGCAACCCCTTCGGCGGAAACCGCTACCTCGAATACGGTTGGGTTCATTGACTACTGTTCAGGATCGCAATCAGGAGCAGGATGTCTTCCGCGACAGCGAGCGGAAAGCCGACGCGGGTGCCTTCCCGGTTGTCCAGCAGCAGGGCGCGCAGGAGCGTCAGGCAGGCAGGTTTGCGCCACGACTTGACGACCTGCGTGCGAATGTGGGGATAGGACTCGATCGACAGGCGTCCCTGGGCGCCGCCGGCAGTCCAGTGCTCCGGCTGAACATTGAAGTGCTCGCGCATTTCGGACGCCGAGCGCTCGAATTCGCTGCGGTTGCCGTTCAGGCGGTGGATCTCCAGCAGTTTCAGCCATTGCGGCAGCGACTCGCGCGGATTCTCGCGAATATGTTCCACCAACGTCTGGGCCGCCGATTCGGCAAGCCCCATCGACGTCATGATATTGGCCAGCTCGATGGCGGCGGTAGCGGGATCGCTTGGCCCTTGGTTAACAGGCTCCATCGTCAGCATGTTGGCCGGCATCTCGAAATCGATCTGCTGGGCTGCTGGCGCCGGGGGAGTCCGCGCCCCGACGGTCGGCGGCGCCGGCGAATGGGCCGCAGGGCGCGCGACCGACTTCGGGCTGGCACCGGCAGGGGCGCGACTTGCCGACGCCGGCTCATCATCCCAGCCGAACTCGGTCAGCGGCTCCTGATCGGCGACAGCGGACTTTGTCGGCGCCTGCGGTTCGTCGGGAAGATTTTCAATGTCATCGAGCGGATCATGCCGGCGTCCGGTGAGCGCCCGGAGCGCCAGCAAAATGGCGCCGCCAAGAACCCCGCCGGCCACCACGGCGATAAGAAGCTGCCACCATTCGCGCTCGGCCGCTTGGTCGCGCGCCTGTTTCTCGGCTTCGCGCTCTGCCTGCCATTGCGTTTCGCGCTGCTTGGTTTCTGCCTCAAGTCCCTTGAGTTGCTTGTCGAGCGTTCCTACGGTTATTTCAAGCTGCTGGATCTTCTCGTTGTAGGCAGTCTGCGCGTTCAGCTGCTTTTCCATCATCCCGGTCAACTGGTCGACGATGGCGATGGTTTCCTTGATGTTCTTGGTTGAAGCATTGGCGCCGACAACCAGTCGATCCTTGCTGCCGTCACTGGCGGTCTTCGTTGGTCCGCTGCGCTCCGTCGGTTGCCCCGGCCGTGGCTTGCGGGCAGGTTGTGCGACTGCGTCGGCGGTAACGTCCGCCTCCCGTTCCCCCAGCGGCGTAATGCCGCCCTGGTGGTCGCCAGGGCGTCGTGGCGGCACGCCGTCCGGAATCAGCAACTGGGTGCCGCTCTTCAACTTTTGGTGTCGTAGATTCTTGGCACCGGCAAAATACTGCGGGTTCGCTTCGACGATCCAGCGCATGAAGCGCTGCTGACGCAGCGGCCCCGGGAAATGCCGGCGAGCGATATCTTCGAGCGTCGCGTCTTCGCCGACAACGAAATTCTTGCCCGGCAGGCCATCGGGCAAGCTGGCGCCCATCGTCGTCGCTGGAGCCGCGACAAACGCTGGTTCCGATGTCGCCGCGACACGAGGGATGGCCGCCGACGCGGCTAATCCCGGCGCCTGGACAACGGCGGGTACCGGTTCGGTGCGCGGCGCTGCCATCAGCACATAGTCGTGGGAAAGGTTGTAGCCGCAACTGATCGAAACCCGGAACTCGACCAGCGGCTGGCGCACGGCGGAGCGCGTGGTCAGCAGTACGCGCGAGACGCCGGCTTGCCGGTCGATGCGCCCAGCTAGGTCCCGCGGGAAATAATCGACATCGATGGAGTCCGGCGAACGAAGAACTGTGACGCATTCGCTGTCGAGCGGTCGATCGGGCGTACCTGTCAGCGGTACTTCCAGTTGCAGGGCCTCGCCGATGACAGCTTCGCCAACAAGCCGCCCCAGGCCAAGTGCATGACTGGCGAGCGGCCAGGCCAGCAGGCTGGCGATGGTGCCGCCGGCCAGCAGGCCGCTCAGCGCTTTTCGGGTCGCGGTCAGTCGGGAAGCATCGCCAGGGAGGATAGTGGCAGTGGGAGTCACGGCGCGCAAAAAAAGTCCCATAATCATCATTGCTCGGCCCGAATTCGAGAACGAGGCAGCAGGGCTCGTTCGTAGCCATTTATTATATGGCAACGTGGTTTCGGTAGGCATCGCCATTGCAAAGATTCGTTAAGTGACCTCCTCAAGCATCGAACTCCGGGTTTCGTCAGCCGATCGCCGGGTCGCGCGCTATGCGGCGGCGGCGATTGCCCTGACGGTGGCCGAGGCCGCGATTCCCTCCCCTCTGCCGGGCGTCAAGCCGGGCCTGGCGAACATTGTTGTGCTGATTGTTCTGGCGCGCCAGGGCTGGCGCGAAGCCGTGTGGGTGTCGCTGTTGCGCGTGGTGGCAGGCAGCCTGCTGGTCGGCCAGTTTCTGGCGCCGGGCTTCTTCCTCAGCCTCACCGGCGCGGTACTGAGCCTGGGTGTTCTTGGCATCGCGCATCGTTTCCCGCAGCGATGGTTCGGGCCGGTGAGCCAGAGCATTCTCGCTGCCTTTGCCCACATCGGCGGGCAGGTACTG
>PMIH01000187.1 GCA_003158255.1 Rhodocyclaceae bacterium | reverse complement strand
ATCAACTCGTCGACGCGCGGATGATCGCGGAACATCTCGGTGTAGGCCGCGTTGATGAGCAGCGAGATACGCGCGCCCGGATAGGCTTCGCGCAGGCTGCGCAAAGCCGGCGTCGACAGCAGCGTGTCGCCGATGGCGGTGGAGGAGACGACGAGGATGCGGCCGATGGCCGCCGTGCCGAGCTGCGCCGGATCGGGTCGGCGCTGGTCGAAGGCGTGGGCCACGCGCAGGGCGCCGTAGAGCAGGGTTTCGCGCAGACGGAGGGCCATGGCTCAGTCGCCGCGCAAGCGCACGTAGAGGCCGCCGATTGTCGGCTGGCGGTAGAGAAACATGCGCGAGGCGAACCAGGCGCCGACGCGATCCTTGACGACGATGCGGTTGATGTCGTCGGCCGCCGTGGCCGGCGTGTTGATGCCTTTGTGCACCGTGTAGAGATAGCGGAAACCGGCCTCCCCGGCGACCCGCTTGTAGTCGTCGTCGAAGTAGCCCTGAGGCCAGCACAGATGCGGACTCTCGCCGGTGTGGCGGGCCAGCGTCGCGCGCGATTCGGCGAGATCGGCAGCAAGCGCGGTTCGACGCGCGGCGGGATCGGCGATGGTCTTGTCCCAGCGCGTGTGGGTATGCGTATGCGAGTGGAACTCGAAGGTGCCGGCGGCCTGCATCGCTGCCACCTCCGACCAGCGCAGCATGGCGCGATCCGCCTGGCCCGAGCCGATATACGCCGTGGCGTCGCGATGGTTCGGGCAGTCGGGAAGATCGCCGCCCATGGCGGCGTGCCGCCGTGGCTGACTTTCGCCGATCCAGCCGGTGACGAGGAAGATCACGCCGTGAAGACCGAGCTTCTGAAGTACCGGATGCGCGTAAACGTAGTTGTCGAGATAACCGTCGTCGAAGGTGATGAGCACGCTCTTCTTCGGCAGCGGCTCGCCATCGAGAAATTTCTCCAGGTCGCGGCAGGTGATGCCGCGATAGCCGTGCCGTGCGAGCCACGCCATCTGCGCGCGAAAGGTCGCGGGCGAAACCGTTACCAGCCCGGCATTCGGCGTGACGTGGTGGTACATCAGCACGGGCAGGGCGGCGGCGTTCATCGACGTGCTGCCAGCAAGCGTTCGTAGAGCGCATGCATGCGCTCTGCCATGCGCTGCACGGTGTATTCCTCCAGCACCCAACTGCGGCCGGCTTTGCTCATGCGTTGGCGTTGCTCCCGGTCGCTGGCCAACGCGATGATGGCGTCGGCCAGCGCCGATGGCTCGTGCGCCGGCACCAGCAGGCCGGTTTCGCCTTCGCGCAGGGTGTCGGGCACGCCGCCGACGCGCGTGCCGATGACCGGCACGCCCATGGCCTGTGCCTCGATGTAGGACGTGCCGAGCGCCTCCTGATGTGTCGGCAACACGAAAACATCGAGACTCTTCAGCACGCGCGGAATGTCGCTGCGCAGGCCGAGGAGATGCACGCGCGCGTTGAGGTTCGCGTCGGCCAAGGCACGCTCGATGTTGCCGCGCTGCGGGCCGTCGCCGGCGAAGACGAAGTGGGCGGCGGGCACGGCGGCGAGCACGCGCGGGATCGCCGCGATCAGATCCTGGTAGCCCTTCTTCATGCGCAGGATGGCGACGGTGCCGATTAGCGGCGCGTCGGCCGGAAGGTTCAGTTCGGCGCGCAGAATGGGTTCGACCGCGGCCGGATCGAAACGGTCGGTATCGACGCCGGTGGGAATCGTGGACAACATGGCGACCGGTACGCCCGCGCTGGCGAGATAGTCCTGCACCGCGCGGCTGACGCAGACGACATGGTCCGGCAGCACGCTGTACGTGGCCTTCGAGGTGATCGGCAGGATCAGGTGGCGCGTGCGGACGATGCGCGGTCGGTGCGGGATCAGGCGCGCGGCGACACCGGCGAGCAACGTATCGCGACCGCTGTGGGTGTTCGCGATGTCGATGCGGTGACGACGAAATATGCGCGCCAGCCCGACGATGGAGACCGGGTCGAAGCTGTTCTTCATCGGCAGCTCGTCCACCGGAAATCCCAGGGCGCGGGCGCGCTGGCCGAGCTTGGCACCGCGCCGGCAAGCGAAGAACACCTCGACGCCGCGAAGGCGCATCTGAATCGCTTCCTGGAGCGTCCGGTTTTCCTGGCCGCCCCAGCCGGTGGAGCTTTCCGTGTGCAGCACCCTCATGGGTTGGCGAGTACCTGTTCCTCGGTGCGCTGCAACTGGTGCAGCCGGGCGTAGGCGCCGTCGGCGGCGATCAGCTCCGCGTGGCGTCCGGTTTCGATGACGCGGCCATGCGACAGAACGACAATCTTGTCGGCGCGTTCGATGGTGGAGAGGCGATGCGCGATCACCAGCGTGGTGCGATCCTTCATCAGCACTTCCAGCGCCGCCTGCACAGCGCGCTCGGATTCGGTGTCGAGTGCCGATGTGGCTTCGTCGAGAATCAGGATCGGCGCGTTTTTCAGCAGCGCGCGCGCAATTGCCAGCCGCTGGCGCTGGCCGCCGGAAAGCTTGACGCCGTTTTCGCCGACGGGCGTATCGAAGCCTTGCGGCAACGCTTCGATGTACTCGATGGCATACGCGGCGCGGGCGGCTTCGACGATGCGTTCCCGGCTGGCGCCGCCCATGGCGCCGTAGGCGATGTTGGCGGCGATGCTGTCGTTGAACAGCACGAC
>PMIH01000167.1:329-4295 GCA_003158255.1 Rhodocyclaceae bacterium | reverse complement strand
CAGGCGCAGGTTCTTCACGGCGCCGGCGCGCTCAAAGCAGTGGCTCACGCCATCAAGTGCCATGTCGACGACGCTCTTCCATGCCGGCAACAGGTCGGCCGGGATGAAATCATGCTTGAGGAGGAAATCCCGCGGCGTACCACCATGACTGACTTTCGTAAGCGCGGGGCGGTGGCGAAACGGCTTGATGCCACCGACGGCATGGATGCGGCCGATGAAGCGGCCCAGCCATTCGCGCACACCGGGCGCATCGAGCTCGGGCGAGCGCCCGCCCTGGCGCGGGAAGACGGCAAAGCGAAAGCCGCCGTGGGCGTTGAGCGTCCTGCCGCCGAACGCGAGCGCAGGCACGGCGGGAATTTCGGCGGCGGCGAGCTCGGCGACGAAGCCGTGTTCCTCAAGAATCTCAGCGTCGGACCAGCGGCCGGGGCGGTAGAACTTGGCCACCACGGGCAACGTGTCTTCGATGCCGACTTGATAGACGCGGTTCTCGTAGCTGTTCAGCGCCAGCAGGCGACCATCACAATCGAGGCCGACGCTTTCCAGCGCATTCAGCACCGCGTCCGGCGTTAAACCCGTGTAGGGAGCGGCCGCGGACATCGGCGGCCGTCAGGCGCCTTCCTGCTCGGCCAGCCGGCGCAGCACGAGGGGAAATGCACCCGTGAGGAAGAGGGCGATGGCAGTAACCAGCATGGTGATGCCGGTACCTTCGTCGGCCAGCAGCGGGTGCACACTGCCGCCGGCGCCAGCCAGGGCGACGACGCCGACGATCAGGCTGATGGCGCCGAGCGTCGTGAGGACGATGAAGGAAATGGGCCAGTGACGATGTTTCATTGGGGTCTCTTGTCGACGACACGTTTCGCCTTGCCGGTGGAGCGCTCGACGCTACCGACGGCTTCGATGTGGATCCGCGTGTTGATGCCGATTAGTGCCTTGATGTGGTGCTGAAGTTCCCGCGCGGCCGTTTCCCGATCCGCCTCGGAGATGACGTCGGGCTTGGCTTCCACGTGTACGTCGAGTTCATCCATGTGGCCGCGGCGCGTGACTTCCAGCTGGTAGTGCGCCGAGAGCTTCGGCACCTTGAGGATCTGCTCCTCGATCTGCGAGGGGAAAACGTTCACGCCGCGGATGATCAACATGTCGTCCGAGCGCCCGGTAATCTTGCCGATGCGGCGGAAGCTGCGGGCCGTCGGCGGCAGCAGGCGCGTAAGATCGCGCGTGCGGTAGCGCACGATGGGTAGCGCTTCCTTGGTCAGCGAAGTGAACACCAGCTCGCCGTGCGAGCCCTCGGGCATCACCGCGCCGGTTTCGNNCGCATGCTTTCGCCCCACGGTTCGGCACCGAACATGCCGCGCTTGAGCGTAGTACTTGCCGGATCGATGCCCATGCGTTCCATTTCGTCGACGATGTTGAGCACATAGGACGGCGTGCCGACGATCATGGTCGCCTTGAAGTCCNNTAGCCGTGCGTGACGTGGATGATGTCCGAGCGCGTCGCGCCGCCCGCGCGCAGCGAGCGGGCCATGATGTGCGCCCAGGTGTCGATGTCGTTCTGCGTGTAGCCGACCACGGTGGGTTTGCCGGTCGTGCCGCTCGAAGCATGCACGCGCACGACATCATCCATCGGCACCGCGAACATCCCGAAAGGGTAGGTATCGCGCAGATCGGCTTTGGTCGTGAAGGGGAATTTCGCCAGATCGGCCAGCGAATCGAGGTCGTCGGGATGCACTCCCGCTGCAACGAACTTCGCCTGGTAGTGCGGCACGCGCTCGTAGGCCCAGGCCAGCGATTTCTTCAGGCGCACCAACTGCAACGCCGCAATCTCGTCGCGGCTGGCAGTTTCGATGGGCTCCCGGGCCGCAGTGCTCGAATGCAAGATCAGAGCCGATCTTTGCAGGAGCCTTCCCAGCGCATGGCGATGTTCTTCTTGTCGCCGACGAAGTCGAGGAAATCCTGAGCGGTATTGAATACCTGGTTTTCAAGAATGCCGGCATCCGGAACCGAATAGATGGCGATGTCGCGATCGACGATGTCGAGGCCGTTGGTGGCCGCGATCTCGACGATTTGTGCCACTTTCGACAGCACCGATTCCGGCGTCACGAACGGGATCAGTACCCAGATCGCCGTACCGCTGCGCGCGACCAGATCCGTCTTGCGAAGCGATTGCCGCAATTGCTTCGCCAGGTCGACCAGCATTTGCAGTGCGTCCTTGGCACCGTAGGTATCGCCCAGCGTCTTCTGGTCATGAAAGCTGATGCAGACCAGGCTGTGGCGCAGATTGGTGGCGTAGCGCACCTGTACCGCGAGTACCCATTCGAGCACGTAGAGAAACTTTTCCCACGCGGCAGTATCTTCTTTCATTGTGGCTACCTCGGTCTCGGAAAGGAATGGCTGGGGCATGACGAACGGAATGGCTAGTGCGGCCGCCGATCGATGACGCGCTTGGCTTTGCCCACGGAGCGTTCGATCGTACCGACAGCCTTGACCTCAATGTGCGTCGAAATGCCAATATAGGACTTGATGTGGTGGGCAAGCTCATGCGCCGCATATTCCCTTTCGGCGCTGGTGGCGGTAGCGAACTCGGGCTTCATTTCCACGTTGACCGTCACCGTGTCCATGTGGCCGTCGCGCTCGACCTCGATCAGGTAGTGCGGCGAGAGCTTCGGCGTCTTGAGGATCTGCTCTTCGATCTGCGTCGGGAAGACATTGACGCCGCGAATGATCAGCATGTCGTCCGAACGGCCCGTGATCTTGCCGATGCGGCGGAAGCTGCGTGCCGTCGGCGGCAGCAGGCGCGTGAGGTCGCGCGTGCGATAGCGGACGACTGGCAGTGCCTCCTTGGTTAGCGAAGTGAAAACGAGTTCGCCCAACTCGCCGTCCGGCAGCACTGCGCCGGTATTGGGGTCGATGATTTCCGGGTAGAAGTGGTCTTCCCAGACCACCGGACCATCTTTGGTCTCGACGCATTCATTGGCGACTCCAGGGCCGATCACTTCCGACAGGCCGTAGATATCCACCGCATCCATCTCGAAACGACGTTCGATTTCCTCGCGCATCCGGTGCGTCCACGGTTCGGCGCCGTGAATGCCGAGACGGAGCGAACACTTGGCGGGATCGAGTCCCTGGCGCACGAATTCGTCGCCGATCGCCAGCATGTACGAAGGCGTGACCATGATGATGTCGGGCTCGAAATCGAGGATCAGTTGCACCTGCCGTTCCGTCTGGCCGCCGCCGAAAGGAATCACGGTGCAGCCCAGTCGCTCGGCGCCGTAATGGGCACCGAGGCCGCCGGTGAACAATCCGTAACCGTAGGACACGTGCACCTTGTCGCCGGGTTTGCCGCCCGCGGCGCAGATCGAACGCGCCATCAGGTGCGCCCACATGTCGATATCGTTCTGCGTGTAGCCGACCACGGTCGGTTTGCCCGTGGTGCCGGATGAGGCATGGACGCGCACCACCTTTTCGCGTGGCACCGCGAACATCTTGAACGGGTAGTTTTCGCGCAAATCCTGCTTGGTGGTGAACGGAAATCTCGCCAGGTCGGCGAGCGATTTCAAATCGCTCGGGTGTATACCTGCCTCGTCGAACTTGCGTCGGTAATGCGCGACATTGTCATAGGCATGCTTGAGCGACCAGCGCAGGCGCTCCAGTTGCAGGGCAGTGATCTCGTCACGACTGGCGTTCTCGATGGCGTCGAGCCCGGGTCTTTCGGTCATTTTGACTATGGCTCCTTCGGCCGTGAATTATCCAACATTTTTGCAGTGCAACGTGCGGCAATCCGTTCGACGCCAGCGGCCCGCAAATCCCCGTTCGGTTGTGCTACGCGGCACATGAATTTGGATATTATGGGCGACTTTCAAGAAAAACTTTCGGCAAGACCCAACGAGGGAACGCATCTCATGAAAATTCACGAGTATCAGGGCAAGGAAATCCTGAGGAAGTTCGGTGTCGTGACTCCACGCGGCATTCC
>PMIH01000167.1:0-256 GCA_003158255.1 Rhodocyclaceae bacterium | reverse complement strand
GGCTTCCTCCGAAGGCGGCATGGACATCGAGGAAGTCGCGCACAGCACGCCCGAGAAGATCATCAAGGTCTTTGTCGATCCGCTGGTTGGTCTGACCGACGCGCAGGCGCTGGAGCTGGCCAAGGGTATCGGCGTTCCGGAGGGCTCAGTCGCCCAGGCGATCGACACTCTCAAGAAGCTTTACACCTGCTACATGGAAACCGACGCCTCGTTGGCGGAAATCAATCCGCTGATTCTCGAAGGCAACGGCAACATC
>PMIH01000181.1 GCA_003158255.1 Rhodocyclaceae bacterium | reverse complement strand
TACGGTCACTTGTTCAGCGTTTCCTTAGGCTTCCGCCTGTTTGATGGAGGGCAGTTTCGACACCAGTCGCAGGCTCATCGTCAGGCCTTCGAGTTGGTAGTGAGGGCGCAGGAAGAACTTGGCGCCGTAGTAGCCGGGGTTGTCAGCGACTTCCTCGACGATGACTTCGGCGGCGGCCAACGGCTTGCGCGCCTTGGTGTCCTGGCTGGAGTTCGTGGGATCGCCATCGACATAGTTCATAATCCAGTCGTTGAGCCAGCGCTGAATGTCGTCGCGTTCGCGGAACGAACCGATCTTGTCGCGAACGATGCACTTGAGATAGTGTGCAAAGCGGCAGCAGGCGAACAAGTAGGGCAGACGCGCTGCTAGGTTGGCATTGGCCGTTGCGTCGGCGTCGTAGTACTCGATGGGCTTCTGGAGACTCTGGGCGCCAATGAAGGCGGCGAAATCCGAGTTCTTGCGATGCACCAGCGGCATAAATCCGTTCTTGGCCAGCTCAGCTTCCCGGCGATCCGAAATTGCAATCTCCGTCGGACACTTCATGTCGACACCGCCGTCGTCGGTCGGGAACGTGTGGCACGGTAGATTTTCTACGGCACCGCCGGACTCGACGCCGCGTATCGAAGTAGCCCAGCCGTAGTACTTGAAGCTGCGGTTGATGTTGACCGCCATGGCGTACGCGGCGTTAACCCAGCCGTAGTGACTGTGGTCGGCGCCATTGGTGTCCTCTTCGAAGTCGAATTCGTCGATGGGATTGGTCTTGCTCCCATAGGGCAGGCGGCCAAGGAAACGGGGCATTGCCAAGCCGATGTACCGAGAATCATCCGACTCGCGCAGGCTGCGCCACGGGGCATACTCGGTGTTCTCGAATATCTTGGTGAGGTCGCGCGGATTGGCGAGGTTTTGCCATGATTCCATTTGCATAATGGCTGGGTCGGCACCGGCGATGAAGGGGCAGTGTGCGGCCGATGCGATCTTGGCCAACTCGCCAAGCATTTCGACATCGGGGGCACTGTGGTCGAAGTAGTAGTCGCCGACGAGGCAGCCATAGGGGGCACCGCCGAGTTGACCGTATTCCTCTTCGTAGATACGGCGGAAAAGTGGGCTCTGATCCCAGCCGACGCCCTTATGACGGCGCAGCGTCCGATGCAGCTCCCTCTTCGAGATGTTCATGACGCGAATCTTCAGCATCTCGTCGGTTTCGGTGTTGTTGATGAGGTAGTGGAGTCCGCGCCAGGCCGATTCGAGCGCTTGGTATTCCTGGTGATGCAGGATGAGGTCGATCTGTTCGCTCAGCTTGCGATCGATTTCCGCAATGATGGCTTCGATAGTTCGGTAGGCATCGGTGGATATCTGCACCGTGGTTGCCAGCGCCTGTTCCGCCAGCGTACGCACCGCACCTTCGACAGCACTACGCTGTTCGTCGGACTTGGGTTTGAACTCTTTGTTGAGAAGTGACGTAAAGTCGCTGCTCTCACCGACCTCCGTCTGCCGTGCGACTTTCTGTTGGCTGCGTTCCATTTGCTTATCCCTCCTTAGCGGTCTCGGCAGGGGCACTGGGTGTGCTTGCCAGGGTCTTCAACAGGGCTGGATCGTTAAGAACCTTCGCAATCAAGTCCTCGGCACCTACCTTGCCGTCCATGTATGAAAGAAGGTTGTTCAGTTCGGTGCGGGCATTAAGCAAGGCGCTGAGTGGCGCCACTTTTCTGGCGATCGCGGCTGGTGAGAAGTCGTCCAGACTTTCGAAAGTGACATCCAGTAGAAGGTTGCCTTCTCCAGTCAGGGAGTTCGGCACCGAGAAGGCAACGCGCGGTTTGATCGCGCGCATGCGTTCGTCAAAATTGTCGATATCGATTTCAAGGAACTTGCGATCGGCGACGGCCGGTAGTGGGTCAGCCGGTTTGCCGGACAGATCGGTCATAACACCCATGACGAAGGGCAACTGAATTTTTCGCTCCGACCCGTAAAGCTCCACGTCGTATTCGATTTGAACTCGTGGCGCCCGATTGCGCGCAATGAACTTCTGCCCGCTCTTGCCTCTTGCTACGTCGTTTCTGGTTGCCATTCCGATGCCTCCCTGGTGGTGCCGAAGTGTGATTAAGAGTCTGTCTCTGAGTCGTGGTTAGCGGTTGAGGCCGGCCTGCATCCGGATGTGATCCATGCTCGCCGGCGCCATGTCCTCGATGATCTCCAGGAACGTCGAGGACGCCAGCCGTTCGGCCCGCTTGATCAGCAGGGATGCCGGATTGGAGGGCTCATGGTGTTCGAAGTAGTCGCGAGCAATAGCCAAGGCGCGCAAAGCGTCGCCCCGCGATTGCAAGGCCGGCGCGCTCTGTCCGGGTAGGGCAGGAGCCGTGTTGACTGCCCCATTCTGGAGTGGCAACTCCTGGCTGGCTGACGCGGGCGCATACAAGCGCCGCAGTGACTCAATGACGTGCGCCAGCGGATCCAGGTTTGGCTGGGCGTCATGGCTTAGCCGCGAAACGAATGCCTGCGTGATCGACGCCAAACCATCAAGGATCCTAATGCAAATATCAAACTGGATCGGGCAGTCCGGTACGCATTTCTGAAAGGCGATCCGTAATTGTTCGAAGTTTGGCATGGGACACCCGTCGGGCTGACTACCGTCGGCCAGCGTACAAGCATCACGAACGGTGATTGGTGCTCCCTGGATTAAGCCAAGGAGCATGTCCCGCAGTACCTGTAGTACTGAATCGGGATCTGCCAGGCCGGCGACCGCATTGACGCGGATGTACCAGTCACCATCGGGTTCAATAAGTGGATGAACGGAATCCCAGCGCGCATCAATCAGTTTCGCAATTGCCTCAATCCCGCGTGCAAGCCCTTCGAGGCCAAACAGTCGCAGGTTGGCATAGGTCCAGATCACCAGTAACCGAAGATCGCGGGACTCCGCAAGAAGCGCGGACGATTCGGCAATCAGGAAGTGCCAATCCGGGTCCGAAGCTGGAACGATGTTCGAGCCGAGTTGCTGCTCGCCCCGGCCGTGGGAGGCCGAAACCAGGGACTGAAAGCGGCGGTCGTACTCCAGGCAAGAGCCCGATGGAGCGTCGCCTGATACAGGTGCGAGCAGCTGATCGATCATGGTTGGCGGGCAGTCCGTTCAAAGAGCCAGATGGGTCTGCATGGAAAGGAAGCGTTAGGCATAAAACACAAAAAACTAGAATAGCACTAAAATTATCGCTGTTGGATACGCGGAGCCTTTTGGCATATGCTACTGATCCATTCAATCCGGTCCCGTCACCGCCTCTTAGTGGTTGATGTGTGCCGGCCGTATGTCGGCAATGCGGCTGTAGAACTATTGATAATGGGCGTATTGCGGCAATGCGGTGTACTGCGAAGTTGTCGTTGCTGAGGTTTGTATGCGGGAACGAAGCGTCGTCGATCGAGATGCTTGCGGATATTTCATAAAACATGCATAAGGCGTAAGGCATAGAACAATATGCATAAAGAGCAGCGGCGCGGCGGATTGTATCTAGATCTATGTGTATATGTCCTTAGTATGATTGTGCTGGGGGCCCTCGCTGGATGCTCTGGCGTAACCCGCAAGGAATTGCCGGTGCCGATACAGTTCAGCCTCCGCGCGACACAGAACACAAATCCTTCGGTATCCGGTCGCCCCTCTCCAGTGGTGGTTTCGATCTACGAGCTGCGAAACTCCGCCAGTTTCCTGGCGGCCGACTTCATGTCGTTGATCAGGGATGATCGCAGCGTCCTGGGGGAGGATCGACTGGCAAGGCAGGAATATGTCCTGCAACCAGGAGAAACCAGGCTGGTTCGTCGGCGAAGCGATCTGTCGACTCGCTTCATTGGTGTAGTAGTCGGCTACCGAGACATGGAGGGCAGTGTTTGGCGATCTATTGCTCCGATTCCTGCGCCCAATCAGGCGGGGATGTTGTGGTCGGGTAGCGCTTCTCCGGAACGGCGCCTCTTGATTACCGTCAATCAGCGAGCAGTTACGGTGGTCGACGAGGCTGATGAAGGCGAGCGGCAACAGCAATGACTTTCAAGCAAAAGGTTGTCTGGTCGGAGGGAATGTTTCTCCGACCCCAGCACTTCCAGCAGGAAGAGCGGTATTTCGAATTTCTTGTCCATCATCGCGCCCGCTTGTTGTCGGCGCACTACTGGGGATTTCACTCGTTCGAGCTTGATGAGGATGCGCTAACGCTGGGCGTGGTGGCCATTCGTCGCGCGGAGGGCGTTTTCCCCGACGGTACCGCCTTTTCCATTCCAGACCACTCGTCGCCGCCACTTGAGCTTGACGTGCCGCAGGACGTGCGGTCCAGCAAGATCTGTCTGGCAGTTGCACCGTTACGCCAAGGAATGGCGACTGTGGCATTTGGCCGCAACGAAGAAGTGGCGGCTAGAAACTTTGCTCAGATCGTGGAGGTTGCAGACTGCAATTCGGTCGGTGGGCCGGCGGCAGAAATCCAAATTGGCGACTTGTCGTTGCGCTTGGTGGTGGATAGTCAGGTTCCGGCAGGCTGGCCAAAACTTGGAGTGCTCCATGTCATCGAACGGCAGGCGAACAACGTGCTGGCTATCGACCGTGACTACATTCCACCTAGCCTGTGCGTTAAGCGCCAGTCGGTCTTGGCCGGGATGAACAGGGAAGTTGCTGGCTTGTTGAACCAGCGCGTCGACGCTTTGGCGCGACGCTTGGCCGATCCGGGCAGCGGTGGCATTACCGAAGTTTCAGACTTCCTGTTGCTGAGTCTTGCCAATCGCTGGAAGCCGGTGATCGACCATTTTGTGGCGCTGGACGGATTGCATCCCGAACGCATGTACTCCGAGTTCTTGGCGATTGCCGGAGAGCTTTCGACTTACTCCAGCAAGACGCGATGTTCGCCCGCATTTTCTATATACGATCACGACGATCTTGCCGGTACGTTTCGGCCAGTATTCGCAAGCATCCGGCATTCTCTCTCGATCGTACTTGAACAGAATGCGATCCGCATCGAGCTTTCCGAGCGCAGCTACGGAGTCCACTTGGGACAGGTTAACGACCGCAATCTATTCAGCAGCGCTAACTTTGTACTTGCTGCGACAGCCAACGTGGCGCCGGAACAGGTGCGCGCTCAATTGCCCGGCAGAATCAAGGTCGGGCCGCCAGAAAAAATTCGTGACTTGGTGAACCTGCACTTGCCGGGTATTGGCTTGCGGCCTTTGCCCGTCGCCCCCCGCGAGCTTCCCTATAACGCCGGCTTCAACTACTTCGAGATGGATACCAGTCACGAGCTGTGGCGCGAGTTGGCCCAAAGCGGCAGCTTGGCGCTGCATATCTCTGGATCCTTGCCTGGCCTCCAGATCGAGTGCTGGGCGATCAAGAAGAATTGACCTGAAGTGAGGCGGAATAGTGCCCAAGTAGTTGCCGTTTTGCCCGCCCGGGGTTTCCGGTTGGTTCAACTGCCGATAGTGCCAAGGAGTTCTGCCACGTGGAATCAGTAACGGCCAACTTGCTCCTCCCGGAGGGAAACTCAGGCCAGTTTCGCCAGGGCGCCGACCTTGGTGCTGCCTCGGTTTCGCCGCTAAAGGAGATCTTGAGTGGAACCAATCCGTTGGTTCGTGCCGCCAACCGTTTGGTCAATCTGATTCCACAAATCCGTGCAATGGCGCACACGGGTAATCTCGCGCAACTGCGCGAAAGGCTGGCCTCGGAAATTCGCATGTTTGAGCAACGCGCCCTAGAGGTGTCGGTTCCCCAGGACCAGGTGATTGGTGCGCGGTACTGCCTATGCACGGTTCTCGATGAGACCGCGATGCAGACACCATGGGGAAGCAACGGTGAATGGGCGCAGCACAGCCTCCTCACACGGTTTCACGACGAAACCTGGGGGGGCGAGAAGTATTTCCAACTGCTATCGCGCGTGGCGCAGAACCCACAAAAGCACTTGGATCTGCTTGAACTTATGTATTTCTGCATTGCTCTTGGTTTTGAGGGGCGCTTCCGTGTCATAGACAACGGGCGGGGTCAGCTTGAGACTCTTCGCCAGCGTCTGGCGACGATCATTCAGACGGCAAAGGGCGAGCGTGAACGCAGACTGTCTCCTCACTGGCGGGGTGAGGAGGGCGTGATCCAGCCTTGGCGGGTGATTCCGGTCTGGGTTGTCGCGACCGTGTGTGGCGCAATTGGATTGATCATCTATATCACCTTCAGCTTCCTATTGGCCGATCGTTCCGACCCCGTGTTTGCCAAACTGGCGGCGATAGACGTTCCGAGCGTGCAAAAGATGGCGCCAGTACCCGTCCGTGACATCGATCCAGTGCGTCTGCGCAAGTTCCTCGAACCAGAGATTACCGAGGGGCTGGTCGAGGTTCAGGATCTGCCGGATCGCAGCGTGGTGACCATTCTTGGTGATGGCTTGTTCGATTCCGGGCGTGCCGATGTCAAAGCACGCTACGACGCGGTGCTGCGTCGAATTGCTCAAGCGATGAACGAGGTTCCGGGCAGCATCGTGGTCGCGGGCTATACCGACAATGTGCCTTCGAGGTCAATACAGTTTCCATCCAACTGGCATTTGTCGCAAGCGCGGGCGACTGTCGTTCAGGACATGCTTGGGCGCGCGATTGGCGATCGATCCCGCATGCGGGCAGAAGGAAGAGGCGAAGCGGAACCGGTCGCCGACAACCGCACTAGCGAAGGCCGGGCAAAAAACAGGCGAGTCGAGATCACGCTTTTGTTGCCGCGGACAGCGATCGACTCCGCGTTGAGTGCGGCGCCACCACGCACCCCTGCTACCCGAGAAGGCGGAGTGAACTGATGTTCAGTCGACTACTGAGCTTCTTGCTGAGTTGGATGAAAAACAGATTCGCGTGGGTCCTTATTGGACTGATTCTGCTTTCCGTTCTGATTTGGCTCGTCGGGCCGATCATTTCAATCGGACTGTGGATGCCCCTGGAACCCGTGATTGTTCGGGTCGTGATCATATGCCTTGTCTTTGGCGTGTTCTTTGCACAAAGGATTATTGGGTACTGGCGGGCCGGATCGTTGAACCAGAAATTTCTGGGAGTGCTGGTGGATGTACGCGATGCAAGAGCGCGCTCCCGCTCCGGCCGAGACGATGCTGAGATCGAGGGACTTCGCAAGCGATTTGACGAAGCGATGTCGATTCTCCGAAAGGCACGGTTCGATGACAAGTCGAATTCTGTCTTGCGCCTGCTTTCGCCAAAACAATACGTCTACCAACTCCCTTGGTACGTAATTATCGGTGCCCCCGGCTCCGGGAAGACGACGGTTTTGGCGAACTCTGGGCTGGAGTTTCCGCTTGCCTCATCGCTCGGTCGCGGATCAGTCAAGGGCGTTGGTGGAACGCGGGACTGCGACTGGTGGTTTACCGATCAAGCGGTGTTGCTTGATACCGCCGGTCGCTACACCACCCATGAAAGCAACGACGAGAGCGATCGCAAGGAGTGGCAAGGCTTTCTTGGCCTGATCAAAAAATTTCGCCCCAGGCAACCAATCAACGGTGCTCTGGTGACCGTGTCGGTTGCCGACCTTCTGGCGACCAGTGAAGAAGCGCGCAAGCAGTATGCGTTGAATGTGCGCAGCCGGCTGGACGAGTTGCGTGAAGTGCTCGGAATGAATTTCCCGGTCTACTTCCTCATTACCAAATGCGACCTCATGTCCGGGTTCGCGGAATTCTTTGATGGATTGGACAAAGCCGGTCGCGCACAAGTGTGGGGCTTCACCTTGCCCCACGACAGTGCCGAAAAAGTCGTCGGTCTAAGGGATCAGTTCCGCAAGGAACTTGACGTTCTGCAAGAGCAACTCCACGTCAACTTGCTGGATGCACTACAAAAAACACAGGACACAACTCGCCGTGCCCTCTGCTATGCCTTTCCTCAGCAGTTCGCCGGATTGGGCGAATTGTTTCTCGAGTTCGTCAACGAGGTCGCCGTCAAGTCCCGCTTTCAAGCCTCGGTCGAGATTCGTGGCGCGTACTTTACCAGTGGGATGCAAGAGGGAGCCCCGTTCGACCGGGTGTTGTCGCAACTGGATGCCACTTTTCAGTCAGCCGCGCGGACACGATCTCGTAGTGGCGGAACAGGTGTTAGCTATTTCATCCAGGATACCTTGCGACGCGTGGTATTTCCGGAAGCCCATCTCGCTGGCGCAAATCAAAAACAGGATCAGAGGTTGCGGTGGCTCCGCTACGCCGGGTATGGCGCGTCGGCCTTGGCCCTCCTCTGTGCCACGATAGCCTGGACGGTGAGTTATCGCCACAACACGACGTACATTGCGGAAGTCGAAGCCAAATCCGAACGTTTGGCCAAGGATACGCTCGCCTTGTCTACGACAGAGGAAGGCGATCCCTATACTCTGCTTCCGGTCTTGGTTAGGGCAGACGAAGTGGCCAACGCTGCGACTTTTCCGTACTCCGATCCGTCGACTGCCTGGACCTTCGGTTTGTACCAGGGCGAAAAGCTTCATGCAGCCGGCGACATCGTTTACCGTAAGCTCGTGCGACGCCGTTTTGTTCCGGCGCTTGACTCGCGGATCGAGACCCTGCTGCGGTCTATGGAAGTTCGCGACATCGAGTTTGCCTTTGAGACCCTTCGCGGTTACCTGATGTTGCGCGATCCGGCGCGATTCAACGGGAAGGAGTTCAAGGCGCTGATGCTTGCCGACTGGGACCGAAACATGACGCAGGGTAGTGGCGTCACAGAACGTGGTCAGTTGGATCGCCACCTTGGTGTGTTGGGCGATATCGATGAGCGTCTGGTGGTCGCCGAACCGGATCTGGCGCTCGTGGAGGATGCGCGGTCCCGATTGTCCAAGTACTCAGCGTCACAGCGCATCTACAGTCGGCTCAAGCGAACGCTCTGGAGTAACCAGCTCCCGGAATTCACCATTGCTCGAGTTGCGGGCGAGCAAGGTGCGTCGGTCTTCAAACGCAAGAGCGGCAATCCCCTTACGTCGGGTGTGCCGTCCTTCTACTCCCACCGCGCCTACCACGAACTGTTTCTCCCCGAACTGGAGGCCGCCATCCGCTTGGTCAGCCAAGACGATTCCTGGGTTCTTGGTGTCTCGGAGAAGTCAGAGCTTGATCTCAGAAAGGACCAGACGTCGGGTGCATTGGCCTTGGAGGTAAAGCGACTGTATGCACGCGATTACGTGATTGCCTGGGAACAGTTTCTTGACGACATTGGCGTCGTCAAGGGCGACACATTGCTGGACAGCGTCCAACTTGTCAAGACGCTGGCGTCGCCGGACTCTCCTCTCTCACTGCTGATCAAGGCGGCAGCGCGGGAGACTACTTTATCCAAAGTGGCTGCCACGGATTCCGGCAGCGCCTCGCTCCTTGATCGCGTGAAAGGATCTGTTCGTGCGACACGGGATGACTTGAGTCAACTTGTCGGCCCCAGCCTTATGCCCGGTCAGGTTCAACCTCGCGACAAGCCGGAAGCGATTGTCGACAGCCGCTTTGAGGCGCTCAGGCGCCTCGCTGGCGGTGGTAGTGGCTCTTCGCCGATTGATGGCACGCTCCAGATTCTCAACGAGTACTACTCAATGCTTGCGGCTAGCGACTCCGCAATTCGCTCGGGTGGCAAACCGCCTGTATCGGACTTGCCAACCAAGCTTAGAGCTGAGGCTGGCCGTCTACCGCAACCGGCCAGGCAGGTCGTCGACGATGTGGTGGCCACTGGCGAGATCCAGGTTGCGCAGCACGTAAGGCAGTCGAAGAGTGCGGAGATGGTGGGGGAGGTGACCCGACTATGCCAGCAGGCCATTGGTGGGCGCTATCCCTTTGCACGGAAGGCGACGCGGGATGTTCCCCTGGAGGACTTCGCCCGCTTGTTCGGTCCCGGTGGGAAGTTCGATGACTACTTCCAGCGCAACCTCGTGGAAATGGTCGATGTTTCCATGCATCCGTGGACGCTCAAGGAGGGCGCGCGCGGGCAAATGGGGGCCGGTGTTAACATCGCGTCATTCGAGCAGGCCAAGACGATTCGCGAGGTGTTTTTTCGTAGCGGCTCGGATATTCCACGGATTTCCCTGACGCTGAAGCCCATCGAAATGGATGCGGCCATCACCAGCTTTGTTTTGGATGTGGATGGCCAGGTAATCCGCTATCAGCACGGGCCCCAGATCGCGCAAACGATTACTTGGCCGGGGCCACGTGGCAGCCAGCAGGTTCGCGTCATGCTGGAGCCGGCGATCCCTGGTTCAACGTCCGGAGAGAGCAAGGAGGGCCCTTGGGCGCTTCACCGATTGTTCGATTCGGCGTCAATCTCGCCGGGGCCGAGCCCGGAAAAGTTTTTGGCTACGCTGAGCATTGGCAATCGCAGGGTGACTCTGGAGGTGACGGCGAGCAGCGTTCAGAATCCGTTCCGCATGCGTGAAATTGCCTCCTTCAGTTGTCCAAACGCGCTGTGACGCATAGCTGCTGACTCCCTCATGGACGCGCGCCTGCTCGATTACTACAACCAGGAATTAGCCTATATCGAGGAGGTGGGGCGGGAGTTCTCGCACGCTTACCCGAAGGTGGCTCGCCGTCTTGGCATGACCGACGCGGGGACGGCGGACCCATATGTGGAGCGCTTGCTTGAGGGATTCGCATTTCTCTCAGCGCGTATTCACTTGAAGATAGATGCCGAGTTTCCTCGGTTTTCACAGCGCCTGATGGAGGTTCTATACCCGCACTACTTGGCGCCGACCCCGTCAATGTGCGTGGTTGAGATTCCCTTCAAAGGGGAGCCGGCCAGTGATATCGGACTGGGGCTGAAGTTGCCTCGCGGAACCGTGTTGAGGGGGCGTCCGGCCGGAGAAGCAGGCACCCGGTGCGACTTTGTCACTGGCCACGAAGTTACGGTTTGGCCGATTACATTGACCGATGTAATGGCTTCTTCGCCCACCGAAGACCTGATCCTGCCAGGCATCAAGAACATTCGCACGGTGACAAGCGTTATTCGGCTCAAGTTCAAGGAGCAAGCGCCAGGAGCCCTTAAGCGCTGCGAGATGGATAGCATGTGTCTATTCCTCGGTGGAGATCAGCGTGTCGCATCTCATCTCTATCAGATGATGATTGATCGTAGCGTGGCCGTCTTGGTTTCCGACGGACAGGGGGGGCTCTGGCAACCACTTCCCGCTGGTGCGATTGTGGCGGAGGGCTTTGGCAGCAATCAGGCACTCTTGCCGGCCGATACGCGTGTGTTCCAAGGCTACCGACTGCTTCATGAGTACTTCGCTTTCCCGTCGCGATTCCACTTCTGTTCAATTAACGGTCTTCGCCGGTCCGTAGCCTCACAGCCTGGCGGAGAATTCGAGATTGCCATCCTGCTCAATTGCAATCTGGACAGCTTGGCGGCGAGTATTGACCGCAGTAGTTTCCTGCTGAACTGCACTCCGGCCATCAACCTATTTCCATATCAGGCTGGTCGAGTGATGCTCTCATTGGGCGAGTTCGAGCACCATATTGTTCCTGACCGAACGCGTCCACTGGACTTTGAAATCTATCGAGTCAATGCAGTGCAGGGGTTCGATCACGGTAATCTGCCCCTGACAAGCTTTCGGCCGTTCTATCAGACCCTTGACTCCGATGCTCGCCCAGACTTGGCGTACTTCTCGGTGCGGCGGGAGCCTCGTCGGGTTTCGGGGTCGGCTGAACGCAATGGCCCTCGGTCGGCCTATCTTGGCTCGGAAGCGTTTCTCTCGCTGGTCGACGGAACCGAGTCCCCGTGGCAGGAAGGGATCGAGCAGCTATCGGTAAACATGTTGGCAACAAATCGCGATTTGCCGTTGCTGATGCCAATCTCGGGAGATCATGACTTCACCATCGACAGTTCCAGCCAACTCCGCTCTGCAAATATTGTCAGGGGTCCGACGAAGCCGCGTGCATCAGTCGCAGAACGTGAGCTGACATGGCGGCTAATCAGCCACTTGTCGCTGAACTATCTGGCTCTCAAGAATCTTGATGAAGTCAATGGTGCCGTCGCTATCCGAGAATTGCTCGGGTTGTATGGCTCTCTTGCCGATCCGCTCGTGGCGCGCCATGGTGAATCGATTGACTCCGCTGTCGTCGCGCCGATTACGCGACGTCTTCCGGGGGATGGGCCATTGGTATATGGCCGTGGTGTCAGTATTGCGCTGAGCGTCGATGAAAGTGCCTTCGCGGGGCACAGCCCGTTTCTGTTCGGCAGTGTCCTTGAACAATACTTTTGCCGCCATGTGTCGATCAACTTGTTCACGGAGCTTACGCTGACGGGGAAGCGGTCAGGTCAGATCGCTTACTGGGGACCTCGATGGGGAGGGCGTCCCGATGCCTAATCCCGGAGGCGACATCGACGTCGCGTGTCTACCAGCCTTTCTGTCAGCGGCCGAAAAGGCACCATGGCGGTACGATCTTTTCATGCTTCTGCGCTGGATCGACGCCAAGCAGAAGCAATCTCCTCGCCTGGGAACCGCAACGCGTCCAATTGACGAGCGTGTGCGTGTTGGCCAAAAGGCGTCGTTGCAGTTTGCACCAGCGAATGTCGATGCAATTTCCGTCAATGCGGATGGCCGGGTCGTGGTCCGACAGAGAGGTTTTGGACTATTCGGTCCCAACGGACCGTTGCCCATCCACCTGACTGAATATGCGCTTGAACGAACAGAGAACTACCGCGACCACTCCCTGGCGTCCTTCGTCGACATTTTCCATCATCGCTTGCTGCTGTTGTTCTATCGAGCGTGGGCCCAGGTTCAGCCGACTGTTTCCATGGATCGGCCCGACGATAATCGTTTCACTGGCTACATCGGTAGTATCACCGGCTACGGTGAGGCGACGCTACAGAACCGGGATGCGGTGCCGGACAATGCCAAGTGGTTTAATGCCAGCCATTTCGTTCGCCAGACCCGGAATCCCGAAGGTATCGTTAGTGCGCTGACGTCCTTCTTCGGTTGCCGCTTCGCGCTCGAAGAGCGTCGGTTTCATTGGCTACAGTTGCAGCCCGTTGATTGCACGCCCCTGGGCGATTCGAATTCTCAGGCCCGCTTGGGTTTCGGCGCTATCTGCGGCGTCACCGTGCCTGACCGCCACGGTCGTTTCCGTCTGCGTGCCGGGCCACTGGATCTTGCCTCGTACGAGCGCTTTCTTCCTATCGGAACGCGCTATCGGCAAGTGCGCGACTGGATCCGAAACTACGTCGGTCTGGAGTTCGCCTGGGACGTATGCCTCGTTCTTGACGCGGCCGAGGTGCCCAAAACATCACTTGGCGGATCGACGCGGCTGGGCTGGACCACATGGCTCGGTTGCCGTACCACAGAGCGAAATGCTGACGATCTGGTTCTCGATATCGAGGCCGGGTGCACGAACTGACTTCCCAATTCATCACTAGCCCAAATTGCCGCGCCAACGCCATGCACCAGATCAATCGGATATCGCTCTTTGGAAAGCTGAATTCCACTCTATACAAGTCGATCGAAAGCGCGACCGTATTCGCCAAGCTGCGGAGTCACTCCTATGTCGAATTGGGTCATTGGTTGCACCAGATTCTTCAGAACAGCGATAGCGACCTGCATCGAATCCTGGCGGAGTTCGACATCACGCCAGGTGAAGTCCTGAAGGATTTGGCGAGTTCACTTGATCGGCTGCCCCGTGGAGCCACCTCGATCAGCGATCTCTCGGACCACATTGATCTTGCTGTGGAACGTGCGTGGGTATTTGCGTCACTGGCGTTTAATGTGTCGAGCATCCGCAGCGGCGTATTGCTCTACGCCGTGCTAGCTACTCCGGCACTGAAGCGCCAGATGCTCAGTCTGTCGCCGCTATTTGATCGGATATCACCCGAGCGCCTATCAGATCAGTTCGGGATGTTTGTCGCGGCGAGCCCGGAAACCGCAGAGTCATTGAGCGGTGCATCGACACCAGCAGATGTTGAGCAGGGATCCGCTAATACCCGGCAATCTGCACTTGCCCGGTTCACGGTGGATTTGACCGACAAGGCCCGTGCAGGGGAACTAGATCCCGTTGAGTGTCGTGACGATGAGATCAGGCAGGTCGTCGATATTCTGCTGCGTCGTCGCCAGAACAACCCACTCCTGACCGGCGAGGCCGGTGTCGGCAAGACAGCGGTTGTGGAGGGACTGGCCTTAAGGTTGGTTAGTGGCAAGGTACCTCCTGTATTGCGCAACGTATGTCTGAGGACTCTGGACATTGGCCTGCTCCAGGCTGGCGCAAGCATGAAAGGTGAATTCGAGGACAGACTGCGTAAGCTGATCGACGAGATCCAACGTTCGGCAGTGCCGACAGTCCTATTTATTGACGAGATTCACACTATCGTAGGTGCGGGTGGGGCTGCCGGCACTGGCGATGCTGCCAATCTTTTGAAGCCGATGCTCGCTCGTGGCACGCTCAGGACCATAGGTGCGACAACGTGGAGCGAGTACAAGAAGTACATTGAGAAAGATCCCGCGCTGACTCGGCGCTTCCAGGTTGTGCAGGTGCTGGAACCGGATGAGGATAGGGCGATCAGGATGGTTCGTACTGTCGCGCCTGCGCTTCAGAAGCATCACGGTGTCTTGCTACTGGATGCCGCAATCGAAGCCGCCGTACGCTTGTCGCATCGGTATATTCCGTCGCGCCAATTGCCGGACAAGGCTGTCAGTTTGCTCGACACCACTTGCGCGCGTGTGGCCGTCAGTCAGTATGCGACTCCACCCGAACTCGAGAATTGCTTGGGTCGGATTGAAGCCCTTTCACTCGAGAAAGAGATGCTGGAACGCGAAACTCGTTTCGGCGCGCAGCGTGAGACGCGGCTGACCGAGATCGCGATGTCGATTGAGGAATCGCGCGCTCTTGCTGCGATTCTGACCTTGCGTTATGAGGAGAGTCGCAAACTGGTCGAGGAGATTGCCCTCCTTCGGTCGAGGATCGACGATCAGGACCGGCGCAATGGCGATGAGGATTCCACGGAGGTGCCCGACGCAATCGACGGTTCGCCTGATGATGTCAATCTCATCGAGCGTCTGAAGGCCGTTGAAAACGATCTCCTTGTCCTGCAAGGCGACAATCCCATGGTTTTCCCTTCCGTGGATGCTCAAGCGGTGGCGGCCGTCGTCGCGGATTGGACCGGAATCCCGGTCGGACGTATGGTCAAGGATGAGATCGCCGCAGTGCTGTCGCTGGCGTCCGCCCTGGAGGCCAGAGTCATCGGGCAACGACATGCCTTGGAGGTCATTGCCGCGCGTGTGCAGACTTCCCGGGCGAAGCTCGATGATCCGTGCAAGCCTGTCGGCGTGTTCCTTCTATGCGGCCCATCCGGAGTCGGCAAGACGGAGACAGCGCTAGCGCTGGCGGAGACCCTTTACGGAGGCGAACAGAACCTCATCACTATCAACATGAGCGAATTCCAGGAGTCGCATACAGTCTCCACGCTCAAAGGTGCGCCCCCGGGATATGTCGGTTACGGCGAGGGTGGCGTTCTAACCGAGGCCGTGCGGCGGCGGCCTCATAGTGTCGTTCTGCTCGACGAGGTGGAGAAGGCGCATCCCGACGTCCATGAAATCTTCTATCAAGTCTTTGACAAGGGTTGGATGGAGGATGGGGAAGGGCGCTACATTGACTTCCGCAATACCATCATCCTGCTGACCTCGAACGTCGGCACCGAATTGACGACCACGTTGTGTCGGGATCCCGACTTGGTCCCATCCGCCGAGGCGCTATCGCAGGCATTGCGCGACCCCCTCCTCAAGGTCTTTCCGGCAGCGCTGCTGGGCAGGCTGGTTGTCGTGCCGTACTACCCGCTCAGTGATGCTACGCTGGCCTCCATTATCAACCTTCAACTTCGCCGGATTGGCGATCGTATCGAATTGCAGCATGGTGCGCGCTTCACCTACGAGGACAGTCTGGTGGCGCTCGTTGCCGAGCGATGCCTGGAAGTGGAGTCCGGTGGGCGCATGGTGGACAACATCCTTACCAACGTCATCCTGCCGGAAATCAGTCGCGAGTGCTTGCGCAGAATGACGGAAGGGAAGGGAATGGCAGCGGTGGGTCTCTCGGCGACCGAAGGGCGAGTAGTTTATGACTATAAATAGCCTGATTCGCCTATATCCATCGGAACACCGGTGATCTGGAGACGGCAATGGTGTCGGCATCGTCCAGTGACGCATTGAGCAAATTCATTCCACCACCGGTTGGTGGCTTGCCCGTTGATACGCGGATTCAGGACTACCGCATAAAGGGGGTGGTGGGGGAAGGCGGTTTTGCCATCGTCTATCTCGCCGACGATGTCCTGCTGCACCGCGAGGTTGCACTCAAAGAATACATGCCGGCGGCATTGGCGGTGCGCAACTCCGGGTGGGGGGTTGAACCCCGCTCGGCGAGCCATCACGAAACGTTCGCCAAAGGCATGCGCAGCTTCATTAACGAAGCCAGATTACTTGCCCAGTTCAAGCATCCGGCGCTGGTCGACGTGCTGCGTTTCTGGGAGGAGAACGGAACGGCCTACATGGCGATGCCCTACTATCGCGGTAGCACGCTGCGCGAATTGTTCCGCCAGAGCGGCTTCCATTGCGACGAACCTTGGCTACACCGTCTTATCAAGCCGATCCTTAGTGGGCTACAGGCGATGCATCGCGAAAAGTGCTTCCACCGGGACATTTCTTCGGACAACATTATCGTTCTCGGTGATGGCAACCCAATTTTGCTAGACTTCGGCGCCGCACGGCGGATCGTGGCTGAGCCAGACCAATTGGCGACCATCATCCTGAAGCCAGGATTCGCTCCCATTGAGCAATATTCGGACGACGTCACGAACGCTCCCCAAGGCCCCTGGACGGACATCTATGCGCTCTGCGCGGTCTGCTATCTGGCAATCTCCGGACGAATGCCTACCACGTCGGTAGCCCGCATCATGCGCGACCCGGTGGTTCCGTTAACTAGTCAGGATCTTCCCGGATTTTCCACGAAATTCCTTGCGGCCATCGACAAGGGATTGGCGGTTCGGCCGGAGGATCGTCCGCAGACAATCGCCGAATTTGCAGCCCTGATCAATCAATCCGGTTCGGCACCACTCGTCAATCATATAGTGTCTGCCGGTTTGCTACCGGGAAAGCCATTGATGGACACGATGGATCCCGTTTTGCGGGGGCGGGCTGATACGGCCCGCAGCCGTCCACGCCCAACCGATCCAAATCCAGTGGGTTACTCCCCGCAAGGCCCAAAGGGGGTCTCAGATGCTGAAGCTATTCAGGTAGTCCCGAGAGCGAAGATCACGCCAAGGAGGCGCGACACCGACCATCTTCCCGATGATTCTTTGCGGGGACATTCCAAACCTTCGGTGCGAACCAATGATGGACCGCGGAAGCGTTGGCTGTTGGTCGGCGTGGTGATCGCGTTTGGACTGCTTCTGCTTTTGACTTATTGGAAGCGCGACTCTCAATCGTCTGCTCGCGCCTTGAAGAATGAGGTCCCACTACAAGAACTGTCACAGATAGCAGAGCCAGTCGACACAGAAAAGGTTGCGCTTGTGGCAGCATCGACTGCCGAAACGGCTACATCGCTGCAGACTGGCGCTTCGGTGTCACCGCCGGCGGTGGCGAACTCTCCGCTACCCACATCAATGGGTTCACCAGCCTCGGTCGAGCCCGGTACATTTACTCCGGCTTCTGGGACTCATGAATCCAGGCCAACATCTCAAGCGGCTAGCGGATGGAAGCAAGCGCCGTCAGCGACCGATGACGCGGTTCGAGTCGATGCGCGCTTGGAAGCGAAGCAACTGAACACGATAGAGGTCGGCTCCACCAATGCCGTAGCAGGGGTCACGGTAGGGACGGAGAGCACAGTAGGACCGCAAGCCCCTTCCACGTCGGCGGAGAGAACATCTGCTGTGTCAAGGGTGGAGGGCAAGGTCGGCAGCGCCGAACAGATCGGGCACAGGAAAGGTGCCGTGGATCTCTCGATCAAGCCTTGGGGCAATGTTTCGGTGGACGGCCGGTCTCTTGGGGTGGCGCCGCCACTACGGCGCATCTCGCTGCCTGTCGGGAGGCATAGGCTTGTTGTCAGCCATCCCAATGGGGCCAGTCTCGTCAAGGAGATTACGGTTGTGGAATCCGGCGTCGTCGAAGTTGCGCATGACTTTGCTTCGTTTCCTACGGGACAGCACTAGAGCTCCAATATGAATCCTCAATCACTTTGTTCAGTACGAGCGCTTAGCAGTTGCCTTGCGGCGCTGATTGTGTCCGGGTGCTCGATCCTGTTTGATTCGTCGTCCCAGGAAGGCGTTCAGATCGTCAAGTCGGCCGGTCGCGCGATCAGCGAATGCGAGAATGCTTCCGATGTGCCGTCATCCGCCGTCCTGGACCTCAGATATTCTCAGGATCTTGGTCAGCACGGCTCGAATGGAGGAGGCGGGCGCAGCATTTCAGTGACCAGCAGCGACGCAGTTCGGGAATTGAAAGCCCGTCTGAGTCCGACGCTGTCCGAGAGAAAGCTTGTCCGGGCAATCTCCCATTTCGATCACGACGAGACCAGTCAGGCAAGGTGGATCATCGATCAGGCACTTATTGGGAACTTGAGGTTGGCGGGCGATCGTGCCGTGGCCTACATGTATAGGGGCTTCATGCTGTGCGACGAACATGACAATAGCGGGTGCGCCCTGCAGTTCCGTCGCATGTACGCGGAGGTGCCGGGGTTCCTAGTGACGGAGGAGGGCCACGGATACCGAAGGTGGTCGCCAGTGCTCGACGAGGTGACTGCCGAGCATCGTGGCAGTTTGACGGCGGCGGCCAACGCCCCCACAACTTCGTCATATATTCGCTCGACGCTTCAGGTATCCAGTACTGCGGATGGTAGCTCGCAGTTGCTGCTGAACGTTCGTCCGGGCGGATCGATCGTTTTCGACGGCAAGCTCGTGGGCGAGTCTCCGCCGATTCGGATTATCAAGGTCAACCCTGGTGTCCATACGTTTGTGTTGACGGGCGGCCGGGGAGAACCGTTTGCCGCCGATGTCGACGTCGGCGCGGGCGAACAGATCGAAATTCGACGCGATGTGCGGTGAGGGAACGAAATGCATCGATATCATCTTGATCTGTTCACCCTGTTAAAGTGCCGATGCTTGCTCGCCTGCATATTCGCATTATCGGTAGGCGGATGCGCCAATGGTGTGGTGAAATCGCAGCCTTCCAGATTGAGCCAGGCGGCGATTCCACCGTCCGATCAGGCCGCTGAGAATGTCCTCGCACGAGCCTCGTATTACTACGACGAAGGCAACTACTCGGCGGTGATCGGGCTTCTTACCGCAAATCGCGACTGGCTGGACGCGTCGCTGCCAGCGCAGACTCGCGCGAGGAAACTATTGGCCTTTTCACACTGCGTTGGCGGTCAGATAACTCTCTGCGAGTGGTATTTCGAGGCGATCCTCGAACGCGATCCCAGTTTCGACCTCACGCCCTATGAAATGGGGCATCCAGCTTGGGATCCGGCGTTTCGCCGCGCAAAGCGAGCGGTAAGCAAGAAAAGGGGGGGGTGAGGTGTTGGATATAGTAGCGCTGAGCTATAACGAACTGCCTCCCGTGGTACCCGTTCGCGGGTCAATTCCAGACGAAGGCGGAACTGTCGGCCGCGATTCCGAGAATACGCTGGTGCTTCCCGACCCGGCACGCCTAGTATCGAGAAAGCACGGGCGTTTCGTTCGAGAGGGCGACGCATACGTCATTGTCAATGTCAGCGATGGCAATCCCTTTTTCGTCAACGATCAGGATGTTGCGGCTGGCGCAAAGTGCCGGTTGGTGGACGGCGACCTGCTACAGATAGGTGGGTATGTACTTCGCATAAGGGTTTCCGCCGGACGGGGGGCGGGTGTCGCGGCGACGGTGACGTCGGGTGAAAAGGTTGCACGTACGCCCGACCCGCTACCTATCCACGGGTTGCTGTCATCTGCGATGGGCCGGATGCCGTCGGCTGCCGATTACTCGGCAGTTTCCTTGCCTGGACCATTTGACGATTTGTTGGGCACACCGGTTGCACCGCCCAAGGAACTCTTTCGCGACGCCAACGACAATCTGGATGCCGTCACCCCAGCGGGGGCGCATATCATTCCCGCAGACTTTGATCCATTCGGGGAAATGCCACAGCGACGGGAGACGACTGCTCCACTGGAATCCGTCGGTCCGAGCGAAGTCGGATTAGGCGAGGTTCTTCCGAGGCTCTCCCCGTTTTCGGTGGTGGCGGATGATCCGGATTTCAGCGGTGAACGGCGCGAGTCAATGTTGCTGCCCCATGGTATCGAGGGGGGCTTGGTGACTGAGCAGGATACTTACGATCCACTGGAACTGTTCAAGGACGAATCTCGCAGCAATGCGTTGCTGGATACCCTACAGATTGGATCGACCGAGGCGCCGTCGATGGAGCTTGCCCCAGAGCTTGTCGCAGCCTTCAGGGTACCAAAAATGAGGCACCCCCTGGAATCAGACGAATCAGGCCGGCTTATGGAGGCGGCAAGGGGGGGCGCCGACTCCATCGAGGCTCCAAAGCGTTCGGAGCCATCGCGTGAGGAATCATTGGCACAGGCTGCCGCAAACGAACCCGTGGTGACCCTGACGACCAGCAACCCAGACAGCACCGGAACACAAGACGTTGCGGCGGAGCCTTCATCATCGTTCCGGCAGGTGCCAGCAGGATCCCCTGCATGTTCTGGCAACCGCGCAGAGCTCAGGCGTGCCTTTGAAGAGGGACTAGAGGCCCAACTACCTGAGCAGTCGGTGGAGTTCAATGCGGACACCGTACGACTGATCGGCGCACTTCTACGTATCTCGATCGTCGGTACGCTGGACCTCATGCGGGCGCGCTCGACTGTAAAGAGGGAGGTTAGAGTGGAAATGACGGTCATCCAGCCGAATGACAATAACCCATTGAAACTATCTCCAGACGTGGATATCGCCATTCAGTACTTTTTCGGGCGTAAGTACCCTGGCTTCCTCGGCCCGGTCGACGCGATGATAGAGGCCTATTCCGATCTGACGTCACACCAGATGGGTATGGTGGCGGGAATGCGATCGGCCATGGAGGACATGATTCGCCGCTTCGACCCAGCCAAGATCGAGGCCGAGTCTACTGCCAAGGGGGTATTGAGCAGGATCAGCCGCGCGCACGGTCGTTCCGAGTGCTGGGACGCATACTGTGCGCGTTATCAAGGTATTGCCGATGCGTTGGGTAACGACTTTCAGGACTTCTATGCACAGGCATTTATCCGCGCCTATGAAGAAGAGATCGCTGGGCGTTCGCAGGTCGGCTCTCCGACATGAGGATTGCAGTCGCAGCGCTGACCGAGAGAGGCGATCGGGTCGTCAACGAGGATGCCGCCAGCTTTCTTGCCAATGATGACAAAGGATGCTTTATTCTCGCCGACGGTGCCGGCGGACACGGGTTTGGCGATATCGCTGCGAAGGCTGTGGTAAAGGAAATGCTTGGCGCATTCTCGGCTCAACCTTTAACCAGCAAAGAAGTACTACAGCGAGGCCTCGGCCTTGCTAGATCCAGCCTTGATCGGGAGCGTCGTGTGCAGCCAGGCGCCAATCGGATGGATTCGACGGTGGCGTGCTTGCTGGTCGATACGACGGAGCGGAAAGCTCTTTGGCTGCAACTTGGCGATTCACGCATCTACCTGTTTCGCAATCAACGCGCTCATCTGCTGACACGCGATCACAGTGTCTTGCAGTCAGTAATCGATGCGGGATTACACCGAGGATCGGTGCGTGGCGCACCCGACCGGAACCGTCTCTACGCGTCCGTATGTGCTGAAGACATACCGGCTGACATGTTGAGTGCCGAGCCGATCGGGGTCGAGGAAGGCGATATGTTCCTACTGTGCTCCGATGGCTTTTGGGATGCGGTCGACGAGCAATTGATGGAAAGTTGCCTGCGACAATCGCAGAACCCACGCGACTGGCTCGAAAGGCTGTTCGGTAAAGGCGGGCCCGTCAGCTGCGGATGGGGCGACAATGCCACGGCGCTAGCTGTTTGGCTCGGGTGCAAAGACGAGACCACGTTTTTTGGCACTCGTCCGGAGGTGACTGAACGTGCTTAGTGAAATCCCAAAGTCTGTTGCATCGATCATACTTGGCTCGCGCGAAAAGGGAAAATGTTGGTGACGGGAGTGCCCCAATTTGTCGGGCAGCCGGCCTGGTTCGGCAAACTGCCCTCGGAAAGCGAGTTCTTCAGCAGGAGGATTCTGCCCGATTTTGATTCGACCATCGAGGAGTGGATGCGGGATGGCATGAAGCATCTAGCCGTCGTCGAGCCCGAAGACTGGCGGGAGCGCTATCTGGTCGCGCCGCTTTGGCATTTCGCGATAACACCGGGCGTCTGGAGCCAGGAGGCAGTCATTGGCTGTCTGGCACCGAGCGCTGATCGCTTTGGCCGTGTGTTTCCCGTGATCATCCTTCAGGAGTTTCGAGGCGAGGCGTTGGGAGCCTTGCTACCGCCACAATGCGACTGGCTTCACCAGCTCGACCAACTGATTCGCGATTGCATTGGTCGATCGATGGCGTCCGAGGAGTTCGACCGACGGGTGATTGACCTGACGCACACCGCGGACATCACGGGCTTGGATTCAACCTCTGGGATACTCAAGGATCTCGGCATTGCGGAGTCAGGTAAGGTAAGGCCGCAGACGCACTTTCCCTGGCCCGATCTCAGGGATCAGTTTCCCTTGCGCCGGCATCGCAGCTTCTGGTGGGCTGAGACGGCACCGTCGCGGCCGGCCAGGCAGATAATTCATTCAGGCGGACCGGATTCGGCGCTATTTCGCTTGATGTTTGGCGAAGTTTGACTGGGCCGGGACTGCGATGGCGGATCGAAAAGCCCAATTCATGCCAGTGTTGCTGGACCGTCTTACCGACGAATTTCCTGATCGTAGCACCGAAGTGCGTAAATTGGGTATAAGTCGTATCGACTATTACAATGCAGTGATTCGCGACCTTTCCTGGCTGCTGAATTCGACGCAGTTTGAATCACGAGGCACTCTCACGCTTCCACCAAGAGTCCGGAACAGTACACTCAATTACGGTCTTGCGCCCATATCAGGTCGGCGATACAGCGAACTTGATCTGCCCGAGATCGCCAGTAGCATCAAGCACGCAATTGCGACGTTTGAACCGAGAATCCTGGCCGAAACGATAAGCGTTACGCCTTTTCATGACCCCGTTTCTCATTCACACAATCTTGCGGTATTCGAGATTTCTGCAAAGCTGTGGTTCGAGCCCACTCCAATTGATCTCTATGTGCGTACCGAGCTCGACATGGAGGCGGGGCACGCAATCGTCGTCGGGCGGTGAGATTGAATTCTGCAGAAAAGCAGGAGCGGTTGCGCGAAGTGGCTGTTTCGCAAAGGTCGAGCCTGTCGGAAATTATGTGTGTGAGGAGCGTTGTCCAATGGGGTATGAGTCGGAGCAGGTAGTCAGCGGCCAGTGCGAGACCCTGATTCAAGCACCCGTGCCCGCTCAGGTAATAGACAAGGGCCTGCCCACTGCCGGCCTGTTGGCGCAGGTGATGGTCGCGAAGTACGCCGATCATCAGCCGCTGTACCGGCAATCGGGCATCTTTGAACGCAGCGGTTTGGCGATTCCGCCCTCGACCCTGGGACAGTGGGTGGGACAAACCGGCGTTGCGCTCGATCCGCTGGTCGAGGCGCAGAAAGACATCCTCCTTGCCCGCAAGGTGCTCCATGCCGACGAGACGCCGGTGGCGATGCTGGATCCCGGGGCGGGCAAGACCAAACGGGCGTTTGTGTGGAGCTACTGCACGACCGTCTATGACGCCATCCAGGCTGTGTCTATGACTTTGCCGAGAGCCGCGCCGGCCAGCATGCCAAGGACTTTCTCGGTGACTGGAAGGGCATCCTCGTCTGCGACGACTACTCAGGGTACAAGCAACTCCTGACCCAGGGAATCACCGACGCCAGATGCCTGGCGCATTCGCGCCGAAAGTTCTTCGACCTGCACGCCAATCATCGCAGCCAGATCGCCGAAGCGGCGCTGCCGTTCTACAGTCACTTGTACCAAATCGAAAAACGGGCGGCGGAACTGACAGCTGACGAGCGACGAGAGTTACGGCAATCCGAGAGCCGGCCGATTGCCGATGCACTCCATGCCTGGATGGTTGCGCAGCGCAAACTGGTTCACAAGGGGTCTCCGATCGCCAAGGCCCTCGACTACAGTTTGAACCGCTGGGTGGCGCTGATGCGCTTTCTCGACGACGGCGACATTCCGATCGACAACAATTGGAACGAGAACCGCATTCGGCCGATTGCCCTGGGCAGATCAAACTGGCTCTTCGCGGGCAGTTTGCGTGCGGGGAAACGTGCCGCTGCCATCATGAGCTTGATCCAGTCGGCCAAGCTCAACGGTCACGATCCGTACGCCTACCTCAAGGACGTCTTGACGTGCTTGCCGACTCACCCGGCCAGCCGCATCGAGGAATTGCTGCCGCATCGCTGGCAAACCTCAGCTCACGTCTGAGATCCACTCCGGCTTGGCCCACCTCCGAGCCACCCTGTGTTCACCGGGCGCATACGTTCTGGATGTGATAGACGCCGGCAATAACGCGCCGGCCGGCAGAGACATTGACCGGGCGATGGGTCACACCGATCGCTTTGGCGGCAGCGGCGAGCACACTACTGCCGTCGGTGCACAAGATCGTATCTGAGGGCAGTAGAGGTTTGAGGGCTGCCACGAGATCCGCCTTGCCGTCAGCAACAAGAATGAAGTTGGCTGTAGCGCCTGAGCGATCCCGAGCGACCAGCACCGGAACTTGTTCCTTGGATAGACCCCGCTTGGCGGCTCTGCCGCCGCGTCGGCGCGGCTTCCGGTCAAGGCGACGTTGTCCCTCGCGGGAATCCAGGAAGAAGGTCTCGTCTGCCTCGGCAATCCCTGTCAGCGACTGAGCCTGAACGGTCTTCGGTACCGCCAGGAAGCGGTGGCGCCAGCGGAATGCTCTGCTCCGTGCCACCTTCAACCGCTTGGCCGCCTGCGTAATGGTCATGCCATCACGTAACACCTCGGCCTGCGCGATCCACTTCGACTTCTGGCGCAAGCGGGCCAGTGGTGTTCCGGTCAGGGCGTTGAACGTCCGGCTGCAATCCCGGCACTTGTAGCGCTGTAAGTCACTGGCGCTGCCGTTCCTGACCACGCGCTCACTTCCACAATGCGGGCACGTCGCCCGCTTCTCCTGGGCCTCAATGATGCCAACGGAAGCCGCCGCACCATCCTCGGCCACCAATGCATCTGTAAGCTCCCGGCGCTGCGCAAAGGTGAGCTTCGCCACCATCGCCTTCAGCTTCTTCAATTCCCGTTGCCTCATTTCGCCCTCCTGGCCGCTACCAATACGACCAGTTTGACAATCCAGAGGCTCAGGCCGCGAGCCTGTCACTAGTTAACGCGAATAGAGCCATTCTTCTTAGCACGCAATGGGAACTGTTTCAAGAGCTGGGAAAGTCTGTCGTGGCGGTACGCCAAGCAGAGGCGCAGCAGTCGCAGCGGTCGCCGCGGCGCCGCAAATCTTAGGGGTAGAATCGAACGCAACGACCAACAACATACAGGGAGTTGCATCATGGCGATCTACGCCACCGAATCGATCCGCGCAGTTGCACTTGTAGGTCACGGCGGTTCCGGCAAGACCACCCTCGCGGAAGCATTGCTGTTCCGCGCCGGGGCGATCACTGTCAAGGGCGCCGTCGAGAAGGGCAGCACCGTTTGCGATTTCGATACCCAGGAAAAGACAGCCGGTCATTCCCTGAATTCGGCGCTGGTCAATTTCGCCGCCGAGGGCGTGCACGTCCATCTGGTTGATGCGCCGGGCTACCCGGATTTTGCCGGCCAGGCCGTTGCCGCGCTGGCTGCCGTGGATACCGCCCTGGTGGTCGTCAACGCCCAGACCGGTGTCGAGCTGATGACCGAGCGCATGATGCGCGCTGCCAAGGCCCGCAATCTGGCACGCATGATCGTCGTCAACAAGATCGATGCCGACAACGTCGATTTGCCGGGACTGGTTGCCGATATCCGCGAGCGCTTCGGCGCGGAATGCAAGCTCCTTGATCTGCCTGCGCACAACCGCGCCGACGTCGTCGAGGTGCTCGAACATGAAGCCGGCGATGCCGACTTCGATACCGTCGCCCACGCGCACCGCGAGCTGATCGACCAGTTGGTCGAAGAAGACGAGAACCTGCTGGCCCGCTATCTTGAAGACGGCAAGGATCCGGCGCCCGGCGAGCTGCATGCGCCGTTCGAAAAGGCGCTGCGCGAAGGCCACCTGGTGCCGATCCTGTTCGTTTCCGCCAAGACGGGTGCCGGCCTCGACCACCTGATGCATGTGCTGGCCTCGTTGGCGCCGAATCCGGCCGAGGGCAACGCGCCGCCGTTCTACAAGGGTGAGCCAGGCGACAAGAATATCGAATCCTTCCATGCCGAACCGGATGCGAAGAAGCATGTGTTGGCACACGTCTTCAAGATGATCGCCGATCCCTACATGGGCAAGGTCGGCGTTTTCCGCGTTCATCAGGGCACCATCCGCAAGGACTCGCAACTCTTCGTCGGCGATGGCAAGAAGCCGTTCAAGGCCGGCCACCTCTACCATTTGCAAGGCAAGGATTACGTCGAGGTCGATGAGTTGCGGCCGGGCGACATCGGCGCCGTGGCCAAGATCGAGGAGATCGAGTTCGACGCCGTGCTGCACGATTCGCACGACGAAGACCACATCCACCTCAAGCCGCTGGAGTTCCCGCAGCCGATGCAGGGCCTGGCCGTCGAGACGCGGAAGAAGAACGACGAGCAGCGTCTGTTCGAGATTTTGCACAAGCTGGAACTCGAAGACCCGTGCTTCCGCGTCGACCGGCATCCGACCACGCATGAAACCGTCATCCAGGGCTTGGGCGAAATGCACCTGCGCTACAAGCTGGAAAAGATGGCGACGCAATACAAGCTGGAACTCGACACCAAGCCGCCGCGCATTCCCTATCGCGAGACGATTACGAAGAACGCCGAAGGCCACTGCCGGCACAAGAAGCAGACCGGCGGCGCCGGCCAGTTCGGCGAGGTGTATCTGAAGATCGAACCGATGGAGCGCGGCGCCGGCTTCGAGTTCGTCGACAGCGTCAAGGGCGGCGTGATTCCGGGCGCATTCATGGCGGCCGTCGAGAAGGGCGTACGCCAGGCGCTATCCGACGGCGTGGTCGCCGGCTACCCGGTCGACGATCTGCGCGTCATCGTCTATGACGGCAAAACCCACCCGGTCGATGGCAAGGACGTCGCATTCACCACCGCCGGTCGCAAGGCCACCATCGCGGCTATCCAGGGCGCCAATCCGATCATGCTGGAGCCGATCGTCAACGTCGAGATCATCGTACCCGAACATTCGATGGGCGACATCGCCGGCGATCTCTCCTCGCGGCGCGGCCACGTCACCGGCACCACGCCGCGTGGCCATGGCTCGGTGGCCATCGCCGGCGAGGTGCCGCTGGCCGAGATCACCGATTATGCATCGAAGCTGAAGTCGGTGACGGGTGGCCAAGGCGCCTACACCATCGAGTTCGCGCGCCATGCGCCCGTACCACCGCAGACGCAGCAGAAGCTGGCGGCCTCGTTCAAGCTGAAGGAAGACGAAGAGTAATCAAGAGTCAGCCGTGGCGGTACGCCGATTGTGTGGGATCGGCACCGCCTGCACCGTTGGAGAACCCGAATGATCGATCAAGCCGCCCGTACTATCGGGCCGGCCACCCTTGCTGCTGTTGTCGCACTGCTCGCGGGCTGCGCAACGCAACCGCCGGCGCCGCCCCCCAGTTATGCTAGTTACTTCGACCGCTTGCCGTGCGTCGACCGCATCGGCCGCTGTTTCGATGCCACCATCGCCGGCCAGCCCGTGGTCGTGATCGCCGACAAGCAACGCCACGAGCGGATCACGGCCGAAGCGCACAACGGCAATTCGGAGGTCCGCGAAGTGTATTGGGAGGTGCTCGAACCGGTCGATGGCCAACATGCCATGGACGTCGAGGTAATCGCCAACGCGCTCGGCCGCCCGCATGTCGGCGAGCCGAAGGGCGATGTGGACCTGACGATCTATCCGCTCGACGACCAGGATCTGGATAGTAAGCAGGAAATGGTCGCCAGCCCCGATGTGCGCATCAATGGCCAGGCCGCGGTGCGGCAGCAGAACACGCTGACGCAGGACGACCTGCCGCCGGGTCGCTATGTCATTTCCATCCGCTACGCCGGCACGCGCAACTGGGAGCGGAAGTCGGTTTATCTGCGCGTAAGGTAGCGTCGCTCACTGGCCGGCTGCGCAGGCATCGGCATGCCGCGCGCCGCCGCGCACGCTGAACTTCACCGATGCATCCGCCTTGCCCTCGGCATCGAGCAGTTCCAACCGCCAGTCGCCCGGCTGTGGCGCCCAGGTCGCGTAGGGCGCCAGCATCTGCTGGCAGGGCTTGCCCGAGAGCCGCGTCAGCCGCCAATGCCGGTCGGCGCGCTCCGGCGTCATGCGCAACACCAGTCGCTCGGCGTCAAGCGGAATGTCGGGATCGATGGCGACGATCAGGCCGTCGGCAGGATAGACGATGGCGGGCGCGAGTGCGTCTGGCTCACCCGTCGCCAAGGCCACTACCGGCGTTTCCGTGCCGCGCAGGAACCACTCGCGGCGCGGCGGTTCGGCGATGCCCTCGAAGCGGACCTCGATAGCCTTGACGCCGCTCGGTGCCGGCGGCGGCGCTTCGCGTTCACTCGGGGCGACGGCGTGAATCAGATCGCGCCAGATCGGCGCGGCGCCCTGCACACCGGAGACATCCCACATCGGTGCGCCGGAGAAATTGCCGACCCACGTTCCGACGGTGTAGCGGCGCGTGAAGCCGACGCACCAGTTGTCGCGCATGTCCTTGCTGGTGCCGGTCTTGGCCGCCGACCAGACGTGCGTCGCCAGCGCGTTTTCCAGGCCGAAGGTGAGCGCGCGCGCGGCGCGGTCGGACAGCATGTCGCTGACGATGAAAGCGGCGGCAGGCGTCATGACTTGCCGCTCCGGCCGCGCCTCACTCTGGCCGGTCAGCGGCGCGGTCGCCTGCCAGCGGCCGCCGTTGGCCAACGCGCGGTAGGCGTTGGCGAGATCGATCAGCCGCACGTCGGCACCACCCAAAGCCAGCGCGAGGCCGTAACGATCCGGCGGTTCGACGAGCGTCGTGAAACCGAAGTCGAGCAGTCGACGATGGAAGGCCTCGGTGCCGGCCAGCAGCAGGGTTCGCACCGCCGGAATGTTCAGGCTGGAGGCCAGCGCGACGCGGGCCGACACCCAGCCGCGGAAGGCGTGGTCGTAGTTCTGCGGAATGTAGGCGCCGTTTTCGGCCGTCAGTTGCAGCGTCGAGTCGTTGAGCAGCGAAGCGGCCGTGAGCCGCTTCTGCTCGATGGCAAGTCCGTAGAGGAAGGGCTTCAGTGTCGAGCCGGCCTGCCGGCCCGCCATTACGCCATCCACCTCGGTGGCCGCCGATAGCGTGCCGCTCGATCCGACGTAGGCGACGATCTCGCCGCTGGCGTTGTCGATGACGATGGCCGCGCCGTCCTCGACGTTCTGGCGCGACAGTTCGCGCAAGTGCGTGGCGACGCTCTCGATCGCTTGTCGCTGGACGTCGGCCATCAGTGTCGTGCGCAACACCGGCTCGCCGCCGGGTCGCGCAGGGGGTGGCGCCGGCCGCGTGCCCCACTCGGCCAGCGCGCGCCGTGCCGCATGCGGCGCGAGGCCGATCTCGTCCGGCGCCGAACGCGGCGTCGTAGCGTCGAACGCCCACAAGGCACGCGTCTTCACCGATGGGCAATCGGGCCGCGGCACACCGGGCATGGCGGTCGCGTCGAGGTTGGCGATCACTGTGCAGGCGCGAGTGCCGACCAGTGTGGGTGCCGCGCGCGGCTGGCGCAGCAGCGCCACCAGCAGCGCGCTCTCGGTCAGGTCGAGACCGTCGGGCGATTTGCCGAACCAGATGCGCGCGGCAGCGGGCAGGCCGACCGCTTCGCCGCGCCAGGGCACCAGGTTCAAATACGCTTCGAGGATCTGCGCTTTGGTCCATTGCGCCTCGATGGCGCGTGCGGCCCAGAGCTGGTTCCACTTCTGGCGCAGGTCGCGGCGTTGGCCGGATTCCAGCCGCAGCGCGGGGTCGAGCATGCCGGCGAGCTGCATGGTCAGCGTCGACGCGCCGCGCTTGTGGCGCGCGTTGCCGATGCCGATCTGATCCCAAGCCGCACTGGCGACGGCAGCCCAGTCGACGCCGCCATGTTCCCAGAAGCGCTTGTCCTCGGCGGCGACCAGCGCCGCCGGCAAGGCGGGCGACACCTCCGCGAGCGATATCCAGGCCAGTCGTCGCACGCGCAACTCGCGGCGCACGCGTTGCAGCGGCACGCCGTCACGGTCGGCGACGATCCAGTCGGATGGTCGGTGCTCGGCCCGCACTTGCTCGAAGCTTGGCACGCGCTCGTCCTGCGCGCCGTGCGCGGACGCGACGGTCAATACGACATAGGCGGCGAGTACGACAAACCTCATCTCAATCCACTTGCATTGTCTCGTTCGGCGCCTCGCCGAAATTTTCCGGCGCATACATCGCCTCGACGCGCGTCGGCGGTAGTTGCAGTCGGCCACTGTTGTTGAGTCGGTAGCTGTACACCAGCGTGGTCTTGCCGCCGAAATATTCATAGTAGGCGCGGTAGCCGTCGAAGGCGCGCTCGACGAAGCTCACCCAGCCCTCACTACCGTCGACTGTCTTGACCAGCGACGACTCGCGGCCGAGGCCGCTGCCGAGGATGGTCGCGCCGGCCGGCACCGGGTCGTTGATTACGACCCAGGTCCAGCGCGTCGGCGCCTTGACGTCGATGCGCACCTGCACGACGTCACCGCGGCTCCAGCGGCCCTTCACCTTCTGCTCCAGCGGCGTCACCGTCTTCTTGATCACGAAGCCGGCGTAAAGCGGTGTGGTCAGCGCGCGTGCGGCGCGCACCTGCACGGTTGCCCAGGGCTTGCCGGTGCCGTGGTGCTCGATGGCGACTTGTCCCGCGCCGCTATCAGGCCAGGCGAAGCGCAGTCGTTCGCCGGCATCGCGCCACGCACTTCCTGCCACCGGCGCGGCGGTCTTGCCGGTCGCCGCCAGCTGCGCATTGGTGGTTTCCTGCGCCGGCAGTTGGCTCCAGTCGAAAGTCAGCCGTGGTGGCACGCCGCCAGGCAGGCTGACGGCGGTCTCGCCGGCCACAGGCTCGGCTTCGTACTTGCGCGCGAACTTGTCGAGCATCAGCACGCCCCAGACGTTCGCCGGCGTGGTGTTCCAGCGGCCTTCGTGCTGGCGCGACATCACGCCGCGCACCAGGCGCGGGATCTCGCGCTGCCAACCGGGGCGGTCCATCAACGCGCTGATGGCGCGTGCCGCGGTGGCGTCGGGCGAGACCATCAGCCACCACCAGTAGTGGTCGGATTCGTCGGCGAACTGCGTCAGCGTGCCGGAGCTGACCATGCGTGTGCGCAGGATGGACTCCGCCTCCGTCAATCGCCGCTCGCGCTCGGGTAGCGCCGTCATGCGGTTGGCGATATTCAGCCAGTCGACCACTGCACCGGTTGGCCACAGGCCCGGCGTGATCGGCACCGTCGCGAGATGCTGCGGTGTGGCGCGGCCGTAGCGCGACAATGCCTCGATGGCGATCAACTTGCGCATCGGCAGATCGGGTTTCGGCGACCAGGCCATGCGCTCGCCTTCCTTCAGCCGGCCCTCGACGAATGCGGCCAGCGCGCCGAGCATGCGTTCGCGGGCGTCGTCGGGCAGCGTATTGCCGCTCTCGTGCGCGGTCGCCAACAAGTACGCCGTCAGCGGCACCGAGCCCTTGTCGCGTTCCGGATTCGTGAAGTAGGAAGCCAGTCCGTCGGCGGTGAGATAGGTGCCAAGCTTGCCGGTGATGTCCTCCCAGCGCCCCGCGCTGCGTGTGCCGAGCGCCTTGGAGATCTTCTGCTCCAGGCAGATGTACGGATAGTCTTCCATATACGCCCGCACGCCGTCGCTCGATGCGCCAAGCGTCGGCTTCAGATACACGTCCACGCTGCCGCGTCCCGGCACGGCGCCGGGCGGCAATTTCACCGGCACGGCGAGGCTGCCGTTGACCTGCTCAAGCGTCGCCGCTTGCACGCGCACCGGTAGCGCCGGTATTACCGACTGCGCGGCGCGCAACGCGTCCTGACCGTCACCATGTTCGGCGCGGGCATTGACCAGCCACTCCAGTCGGTTGGCCGAGGTCGGCACCGCCAGCGGCCAGGCCAGTTCGCGCGACTCGCCGGGTTCCAGCGCCACGGTCTGTGCGGCGAGTCCGCTCACCGTCACGCGCTTGCCGTCGACCGTCGCGTTGGCCGTTGGTGTGACCGTGAAGCTGTCCTTCTGCTGCGTCATGTTGCGCACCGTGATGCCGGCGCGCAACTGGTCGCCATCGCGCACCACCGGCGGCAGGCCGGCGAAGATCTGCACCTCCTTGGTGGTGCGGATGCGCGCGAAGCCGGTGCCGAACAACCCAGCGCCCTGCTGGGCGACGGCGACGATGCGCACGGTGGTCAGTGCATCGTTGAGTGGAATCTTCACGGTCGCCTCGCCGTTGTCGTCGAGCATCACGCGGCCCTGCCACTTGATCAGCGTGTCGAACAATTCGCGCGTCGGCTGGCGCCCGCCGCCGCCGCCGGCCGGCAGCGCCTTGAGGCCGAAGTGGCGCTTGCCCACCACTTGCGCTTGCGCGGTGGCGGTATCCACGGCGAGGCCGCGCCGTGCCATCATGCGTGTCAGCAATTGCCACGAGTCGTTACGTGCCAGTTCCAGCAACGCTTCGTCGACGGCGGCGAGCGCGAACTCGCCGCCCTTGGCCGGCGAGCCGTCGGGCAGCGTGACGCGGATGCGTGCCGTGACCTCTTCACGCGTCTTGTAGACCGGCTTGTCCGCGTCGACCTTCACGCCCAGTTCGTAGCCCTTGCGGCCGATGGTGAGTTCGGCGATGCCGAGCTTGTAGGCCGGCTTGCCGAGATCGACCAGCGCGGTCGGTTGCACGCCGCCGACGCGGCCGCGCACCACGAACACCGACACGAACACGTTCGGTCCGTAGTTCGGCTTGATCGGCACGCGCACGGTCGGCGATCGCCCAGAGAGCGGTACCACGAAGCGATCAAGGATGCCTTCGCGCTCGACGGTAACCAGCGCCGTGGCGTTGCGGAACGGCATGCGCACTTGCAGCACGGCGGTGTCGCCCGGCTCGTAGTGCTTCTTCTCCGGCAGCACGTCGATGCGGTCCGATTCGTCCTGGTCGAACCAGGTCTCTTCCGATTCGCCGAGCCAGACGCTGGTCACGGCGTGGCTGGCGCGGCCAGCGGCGTCGACAGCGCGCGCCTCGACGATCAGCTCCGCGCTCTGCTGGTTCTTCTCGTTCTTCGGCGGCGCCCACTCGCAGCCAGCGCGGCCGCGTTCGTCGGTGCTGCCTTTGCACAGCTCGCTTAGCTCGACGACGTCGTTGCGCGTGTCGTAGCTGTAGAAGCCGCCGATCATGCGCTTGCGATGCACGAAGCTGCGCTTGTACCAGCCGCGCACCGTATACGCGAGGCCGGCCGCCGGTTTCATCGCCGTGGTCAGCCCGGCCAGCTTCAGCTTGATCTTGTCTTGCGCGCTGGCCCAGTTGTCGCTGCCGATACCGATCAGCGCCGCCGCCGGCCACCAGGTGCTGGTGCCCGCCGCGGCGTGGGTTTCGCCGGAAGGATCGGCGTATTCCATTTCCGTGACGATGCTCGCAGGTACTTGCCATTTGGGCAGCGAAGCGACGGCGACGCGTCGCGTGCCAGCCTTATCGAGCGCAACATCGCGCTGGTCGTCGACGATCGTCGCCTCGGGCTGGCCGCCCCAACCACCGTCGCGGATGGCGGCCGCGTCCACCGGCGGCGAGCCGAATACGTAGCCTTCGAAATCATCCGCCGGCGTGAAACTGGCGGGGCGCATTTCGCTGCGCAGGCGCACTTTGTCGCCGCTGGCACCGCCACCGGCGAGGTAGCCCAGGCGCAGGTCGACGTCGAATGACGAGGCGGCAATCAGCGGTGCGGCCGGCACGGCCACTTCGCCGCGCATCACCGGCAAACGGAAATCGGCAACGCGGAAACTGCCGCCGCGCCAATAGGTGCCGGGCGAGGCCCAGGCGTCCTCGCCGTCCATTTCGCCCTCGTCACCATAGACCCGTTGCGCCTTGTCGCCGGGGCGCAGGAAGCTCACCCAGTAGCGGCCCAGTTTGGCCTCGGCGGGAATCGTCCAGGTGGTTTCGGCGCTGCCACCCTTCCAGGTCAACGGCATTTCAAAGCGCAGCTCGCTGCCTTCGAGCTGGATGGCAATGCGGTCGGGCAGGACTTCACGGCGCACGAAGCCGAAGCCGGAGTCGGTATGGCGACGTGCAATGTGCTTCATATGCACCGTCTCGCCGGTGCGGAACAACGGCCGGTCGAACACGGTGTGCGTCATCACGTCCGGCAACAGGCTTGGATAGGGTACTTTGAAGCGCCAGCGCTCGATGCCTTTCTGCCAGTCGGAAGTGGCGAAACTGATGTCGTCGACGCCGTCGATGTTCGCGCGCGCCGAGATGAAGTACGCGTAGAAATCCTTGCAGCTGCGCGGCTGCTCGGGCAGGCGCCGGCGGATGGCCATGGCGCCGTCGGCGCCCGTGGTGCCAAACGCCACCTGGGTGCCGTCGCAGGTGCGCACGGAGATGCGTGCGTCGCCGACCGGCTTGCCGGTGTCGAGCGTCGTTACCCAGACCAAGCTGCTTTCGTCGCCCTTCTTGAAATGCACCGCGAGGTTGGTGTTGAGCGCCAGCGTGCGCACGTACATCGGCTCGGGTTTGTCGAGTAGCCGCTCGCCCAGCAGCCGCGACTCGGCCTCGACGACGTACTGCCCCGGCTCGCCGAGCGGAATGCCCACCACTTCCATCGGCTTCGGGCCGTTCGGTTTCGGCAGCAGCGCGATGCGGGCACGCGGCTCGCTCTTGAGCAGCGATACGCGACGGTCGTCGTAACCGCGCGCCTGATTCGACTGGCGCAGCCAGTCGAGGATGTCCTCGTCGCGCGTCAGGCGCAGCAGCCGGATCGTCGCGGCGGTGCCGGGCTTGCTGCCGTCCACCGTGGTGTCGGTCGAGCCTTCGGCGACCGGTTCCAGATTGCGCAGCGTCGCCGGCAGCAACCCACCGGCTTTGCGCTCGATGATGCCGAAGTCGGCGGCGAACTTGAGCAGCGGCGGATAGTCGCTGGTCTTGATCTCCACCGCGGCCAGTCGGTCGCGGTTGGTCAGCGGCCGATCGGCCTCGTCGCGGATGCGATCCGGCACCTGCAAGGTGTAGCGCGACTCCGCCGGGAAGGGACTGTCGAACTGCACGTAGTCGACGAACTCGGATTCGCCGTCGTCATCGCGCACCATCGCCGGCCACTTCTTGCCCATCGGGCCGACGAGACGAATTTTCATCACATCCTCGCGGCGCACCGAGGCGGTGAACTTTAGTTCTATGGGCGAGAGCGGCACGCAGTCGGCATGCGCGTTCTCGCGCTGGCAACTGACGGTGACCGAAAACTGCGGCCGCACCTTGAATTCGCGCGACTGCGCTTCCGTCGTGGCAAGGCCGGTCGTGCCGCGGATGCCCTTGCCCCAATGGAGCTGCACCTTCATGTCGTTGGGCAACTGGCGCGCGCAACGCAACGCCGCCGTGGTCTCCAGTGTTTCGGCGTTGGGCGTGCCGCCGTAACGGCTCAGCAAAGTCAGCTTGTCGGCTTTCGACAGCAACTTCGCCGGCACCTTCTCGCCGATGCCCTCGATCGCGCACCATGTGTTCGCTTCCACCGACGCGAAGTCGATTGGCCCGTTGGTCCGCACCATGAACACCGCGTCTTCGTCGATGCCACTCGAGTAGCGACCATTGTCGATGGAGACGACGGCGGGGCCACCGGTGTCGAAGCGATAGACCGGTGCCGCCTTCACCGTGTGACCGGCCAGATCGCGCAGGCCCGCGGCCGGCCGAAATTCGCAGCGGACGCCGGCGGGCAGTTGGCGGTCGAAATCGAGCGCCCAGCTTTGCGTATCCACCCAGCGGCCGCGGCCGACCGCATTGCTGCCCTGGCAGCTCCACGTGAAGGGATCCGGCGCTGCCAGGTCGCCCAGCGGCCGCATCGCATCGCTGAAGTTGACGGAAACCTGATGCACGCGCTTGGCTTCGCCGAGCGGAACGAAATGGCTCAGCTCCGTCGCCTGGGCGACGGCGGGCAATACGAGCAGCAACGGCAGAATGCGAAGGATGCGGCGTGACATGAAGACGACTCCTCGAATCAGGCTCTATGGACGACGGCATCATAAGCTAGCGGCGCGTCGTTCAAGCATCGGGACGACCAGCCAAAGTCAGTCGTCGTGGTACGGCGCGCCAACAAGGGTCACGCGCTCGGAGTCTGGGCGTGCAAGATCAGGCGAGCAATTTCGGCCGTGGAGTGCACGTGCAGCTTCTCCATGGCGTTGTGCCGGTGCACCTGCACGGTCTTGTCGCTGATCTGGAGCTTGCGCGCGATCGTTTTGTTGCAGTCGCCGGCGGCGAGGCACTCCGCCACCTCACGCTCGCGCGCCGTCAGCGTTTCCAGCCGGGCGCGTGCCGCGGCCAACTGCTGCTCGCTGAGGCATTGAACGATGCTGTGCCGAACCGAGCGGCCGACCGCGTCGAGCAGCACATGATCCTTGCAGGGCTTCTCCAGGAAATCGACGGCGCCCAGCTTCATCGCCTGAACGGCCATGGCCAGGTCGCCGTGCGCGGAAAGGAAGATGATGGGCAGGCAGATGTCGCGCGCCCGCAGCACCTGCTGGACTTCCATGCCGCCCATGAACGGCATCAGGACATCAAGCACCATGCATCCGGGCACATGGCCGTCGTACTGATCGAGGAAGTCGCGGCCGGAGGCGAACGCCTCGGTCCGCCAGCCCGCCGAATCGAGCAGATAGACGAGCGAGCGACGCATGGCATCGTCATCGTCGATCAGATAAATGATGGCGTCTTGTTCAGTCATGCGGGTACTCCGCCGGCAGCCAGAAACTGGCGCGCACGCCCTGGGCTTCCTTCGTCAGGGTGAGCGTGCCGCCGTGCGATTCGACGATTCCTTTGCTCAGCGCGAGCCCGAGACCGAGGCCATCGGGTTTGGTGGTGAAGAACGGTTCGAAGAGATGGGCGATGTCTTCGTCCCTGAGGCTGCCGCCCTTGTCGCGCACCGAGACCTGGTAGCCGCGCTCCATGTCGGCGAGCGTGACTTCGATGGGCGCGCCCGGATTCCCGGCCGCCTTCTGCGCGTCGAACGCGTTCTTGAGCAGGTTGAACGTGACCTGCTGGATCTGGATGGCATCCGCCCGAACCTGGGCGCCGCTCGGGTCGGTCGAATCGTCCCAATCGATGCAGACCTCCGGATGGGCAACGCCGAACAAATCGGCAGCTTCCTTGACGAAGCTGGCGAGATTCACCGATCGCATGACGCCGACATTCTTCCTGGCAAAGCTCCTGATCTTTTCGATGGTCGCGTCGGCTCGCGTGCTCTGTTGCACGATTTCATGGCAGCCCTCCCGCAGCGGTTCCGGCTCCAAACGGCCCGCGACGATGCGCCGATCCATGCCGCGGGCGAAGTTGCCGATCGCCGCCAATGGCTGTTTGAGTTCGTGGGCGATGGCACTGGCCATGCCGCCGAGGATGGCCAGGCGGCCGGCGTGGTCGAGGGCATTCTGGCGCTCGCGCATGGCCTCGGTCATGTGTCGCAATTCGCGCGTACGCAGCGCCACCAGATAATCGACGCGAACGGTGTGGATGATCCAGAAGACGATCAGGCTGGCGAGCAGCATGAGTTCGAGGCGATAGCGCCGGACCAGGGCCTCCAGCGTTTCCTGCTGCAGGTTGGCGTAGTGGCCGAGCTTCAGGTCGCGGAATAGCTCGTCGACGATGGCGTAGTGCGCGGGAATCGACCAGCGGTAGCCTTCTGGCGTGCGCGGCATTTCCAGCAGCGCAACGGCCACCTGCCGGGAAAGTTCGGGTGCGGTGTGGCTTAGCGCCGCGAACGGCCAGTCGGGGTACAGCCGCGAGGACGTCTGGCAGGGGAAGCCCGGTATCGTGCGCGGAGACAGCACGCGCAACGCGTGCGGCTTGATTTCGCCGCGTTCGATCATCTGTTCGAGCAGACAGGTGCGAATGATTCCCGCGTCGGCCTTGCCGTCTTGCACGGCGCGGGCGATGCGCTGGATCGGAAAGCCGGTGAATTCGAGTCGCCCCAGGTCGCGCTCCGGCTCGATCCCGGCCAATACCAGTTCGCGAGCGGCAATCTGGTAGCAGCAGAAGGCTTCCGGACTGGCGGCCAGCAGGTGCTTGCCTTTCAGGTCGGCGAGTTCCGTGATTCCGGAACCGGCCCTGGTCACGATCGCCGAACCCACCGCCTGGTCCGGTGACAGCCCGAGCGGCGAGTCGAGCGTGGCGATGCGGGTCACGCCCTCGCTGTATTCCAGTTCGCTGTAGTTGCCGCCGTTGGTGACGACGAAGTCGACGCTGTGGTCGTGCACCGCCTGTCGAAGTTCCGGGTGGTCGAGTCCGACGAACACGAAGGATCGTCCGGGCACGCGCCGATTGAGCCAGTCGAACAATCCGGCCCATTCCTGCTCGGCAGATTCGATGCCCTTGTCGGCCAGGACAGCGACCCGAACCGGTTGCGCGGTTTGCGCACGGGCCGCGCACGAGACCAGCGCGAGGAACACGAGGAGCGGACGGATCAGCGGCGAGAGTGAATTCAATATGGCCAGACGCTACGGGATTTCGAATGACTGTCTGTAACACACTTTCATGCCTTCGACAATTGGGTGTTTCAGGTAGACGGCTACGGCAGCGCGCCAATTGTGCGGCCACGGTCGCCTAGCTAGAGTCGGCGCCAGCAGTCCAACCATTCGAAAAGCAAGGGGGAACAAGATGCCTTCGGAGTTCGAAAAGAAAGCGCAGGACACCTTCTCGGCCGAACGCAAAGAGGATGTATTCGTCCTCATCCTGGCGGCCATTGCCGTCGTCCTGGTGAAGCTCGGCGTCATCGGCCCGAGCTTCGTCAAGTCGTTGTTCTTCTGACCGGGGAGGGCGGATCATGGCGGGGGGAGGCATCGGCATCGAGTACAGCTTCCGGGCGCTGCCCAGGATGCTGCCGGGTTTGATTCTCTGCATGGTATTCGGCTGGGCGGCCCTGCAATGGGACGCCACGACCCACGGCTGGTCGGTCGACTACAAGGAGGCCGAGCGGCTACTCTCGATCGCCGGGAAGGAAGGCGGCGCGTTCGCGCCCTTCGCCGACTACACGGCGAAGAGCAAGGAATCCTTCGCCCTGAAGGAAGCCGAATACAAGACCAAGATCGATGAGCACAAAGCCGCATTGGGAGCGTTGCAGGCCGGGCAGGCCAAGCCCAAGGAACCAAAAAAGCCGGCCAAGCCGCATCTGCTCAAGGAGTCGGAGTACAACGATCTGGCACAGAGCAAGGAGATGCCGGGCAAGTTCAGCTTCGGCAACAAGATCATCCAGTTCCAGTTGACCTATGTGGCAATGCTGCTCTTGGTCGGCATGCTGATCCGCAATACGGTGGGCGTCGCAGAGGTCTTCAAAGCCGGCACCATCGCCGCGCGCCCCATCATCAAACCGGGCATCATCATCCTCGGCGGCTATTACCTGTGGTCCGACCTGCTCAAAGTCGGCGCCATCGGCCTCGGCCTCGTGGTGACGTTCGTACTCGGCACCCAGATCCTGATTTCGTACTGGGGGCGACGCTCCAAGGTCGACGAGGGGCTGGCCGGCGTCATGGCGGCCGGCGTCGGCGTTTGCGGCGTCTCGGCGGCGGTGGCGGTCGCGCCGGTGGTCAACGCCAAGCCGCGCGACTTCTTCTATGCCATCGGCACCATCCTGTTGTTCGGCACGCTCGCGCTGTTCACCTTCCCCTACATCGGTCAGGCTCTGAACATGAGTCAACCCGTGTTCGGCGCCTGGGCGGGCACGGCCATCCTCAACACGGCGCAACTGGTGGCGGCTGCGTCCTGGTACGGGCACGAAGCGCTCTTGACCGCCAACGTCATCAACATCGTCCGCGTCGGTTTCATTCCGCTGATCGTGCTCTGGACGATCTACTTCTATGTCGTGCAGCCGGCCATCGCGGCGGGTGGTGAGGCGCAGAAAGTTAACGTCTGGCAAGTGGTACGAGAGAAGTTTCCGATCTTCATTCTCGGCTTCTTCATCATCGTCACGATGAACGAGTACGGCATGTTCGTGCAGTCCGAGCGCGACATCCTCGGCAAGGAACTGCTCAAGCTGTTCTTCGCCATCGGCTTCGCCGGCGTCGGTCTCAATATTGCCTTCGACGACTTGAAGAAGGCGGGCGGTACGGCCTTCGTCATCGGCGTCGTCGCGGCCACCTTGAAGGCGGTGCTGTCGGCGGTGGCGGTGATGGCCATCGGCGCCGAGGTGTTCGCGATCAAATAGCGGACGTCGCCGACCGGAGCGGCGCTTCATCGCGCCGCTCCGCATCCCGCACTGCCATGCATATCCTCTTCTGCGTCGACGGCGAGCCGCACACCGAAAAGGCGCTGCGCCATGCCCTGCTGCTGACCGGCGCCTTAAGCGCTAATCTGACCGCGCTGCACGTCGTCGATCCATACCTGGAGAAATACACGCACGAGATCTACGCCGTGGGTCGCAACGAGTGCCGTGCGCATCTCGACCAATCATTGCGCAAGGAAGGGTTGAGTGCCCTGAAGGAATTCGCGGCGATTGCCGCTACAGCCGGCATTGCGGCGACCACCGAACTGGCCGACGGCGATCGTGCCGAGGTGATCGTCGCGCGGGCCTCGACTTTCGATCTGGTGGTCGTCGGCGGCAGCGTGCTCGAAGGCTGGTATCAGCGCTTCGAATCGCGCAACTTGCCGGAGCAGTTGTTTCGGCGGCTCGCCACACCGTTGCTGATTGTGCGCTGATGGCTTTCGAGGGCCGCTTGCGGTTATCGGCGTCTGCAGAAGACCTGCGCGACCGCTTCCCGACGCTCGACACCTGGCTGCGGCTCAATCCTGAATGGAGTCTGTTGGCGCTGAAGTCAACCGGCGATCCGAATTGCTTCGACGTTCGCTTGCGCCTGGACGAAGACGATCGCGAAGAAGACTATCAGGCCCGATTCGCCTCGGCGGCAGACAACCAGCCGCCCTGGCGGCTGGAGATCGTCCGTAGCGGTGCCGTGCGCACGATCGACGTCGAGTTGACCGCGTTCGATCGAATCTGCGAACTCGTGCTGCGCGATGCCAGCATCGCCGACGACGACGGCCCCGCGCGCACGAATCTGGCACTCTGGCTGCGCGCCACCGCGGATTACCTCCTGCTGTCCGCCAGCCCGCGCTGGCGCGCCCGCTTGGGCAAGTGGCTGCTGGACCGAATCTGGCTGCGCATGAACCAGACCGGGCGGCGCGTCGTCATCCTCATCCTCGCCTACGAAGTCGTTGGCTTGGCCTTCCTCGTCGCTTGGTTGCTCTGGGAGCGGATGGCGGCCTGACCGTTGCCCTGTCGACAGTTGCCCTTGCGGTCCGAAGGGCGGCTACCTACAATGATCGCCATGCACCATCGCTTCATCCGCCTCCTGCCGCTGTTCGTCGCCGCCCTGTGGCTGCCTTTCCAGGCCATCGCGGCGACCGCCATGCCATTCTGCCGGCATGGTGAGGCGCACAAGATGATGGCGATGGTTGACGATGCCACAGTCGAACACTGCCCCATACACGAGCATCAGCCCGCGCCGGCGGACCACGGCATGAATTGCGACGACTGCGGCTTCTGCCATCTCGCGGCGGCCGGCTTCCTCCCGACGCCCGAGCATGTCGCCGCTGTCGTTCCTGCCGGGCGAGATTTCGCCGCCGATGCGCCGCTCGCCCCCGCGAGCGCTATTCCCGAACCGCCGCAGCAACCGCCCAAACGCGTGGCCTGACAGCAACCGCGGCTCATCACCGCGGCGGTAGCGGTCGTCCACGGCCGCAATGTCTCGTCATTGCATTCGGAGGTTCATCATGAAATTGCTGCGCGCATTCGCCATCGCCCTGTCCCTGCTGTTCTCGTTCGCCTCGTTCGCTGCCGATGAGGTGCCCTGGGCGCAGGGCACCATCAAGAAGATCGCCGGCGACAAAGCCACCATCGCCCACGGGCCTATCGACAGCGTCGGCATGGGACCGATGACCATGCAGTTTCCGGTCAAGGACACCGCCGCGTTGGCCAAGCTCAAGGCCGGCGATAAGGTGCGCTTCCAAGCCATCATGTCGGGCGGCGACATCGTCGTCACCCGCATCGAAGCCGCGAAGTAGGGGCGCGCCATGTTCAGGCCCGTTACGCACGGGCTGGTGGCGATGGCCGCGCTGTGCGCGCTGACCGTTCGGGCAGATAGTCCGCCCGGCGGCAGCGTCGACGCGCTGCTCGCTCTCGCCCGCCAGCAAAGCCCCGAGGTGATCGCGCTGCGACTGGAGGCGGACGCCGCGCGTGAACGCGCCGCCGCCAGCGGCGCGCTGCCCGATCCGACGCTGCGCTTCGAGGAGCGCGGCATCGCCGCCGACATGGTGGGCCGCAGCACCAAGTACACCTTCATCCAGCCGCTGCCCTTCTGGGGCAAGCGCGACCTGAAGCGCGAGGCCGCCGAGGCCGAGGCCGATGCCGCGGTGGCCGGCAGCGATGCAGGCTGGCTCGAACTCGCGGCGCGCATCAAGACGGCGTACGCGCTCGATTACGCACTTTCACGCCAACTCGCACTGAGCCGCGAAGTGGCTGACCTGCTCGACCGGCTGGCGGAGATCGGCCGCAACCGCTATGCCAATGGCCTGGCGCCGCAGCAGGATGCCATTCGTGCCCGTGTCGAGCGCACGGCCTTGCAGACGGAGATCGTGCAGACCGAGAACGAGCGGCACCATGCTCAGGTACGCATCAACGGCCTGCTGGCGCGGCCATCGCATGCTGCGCTCGCCGAGCCGATGGCATGGCGACCGATGCCCGCCAATCTCGATCACGACGCGCTGGAGGAACGGCTGCGCGCGCGCAATCCGCAGCTGTTCGCCGACGACGCGCGCATCCGTGCCGCCGAGAAGAATCGCGACGCCACTTACCGCAACCGCTATCCCGATGTCGCGCTCGGCGTCTCGCCGATCCAGACCGGCAGCCGCGTCAGCGAATGGGAGCTGATGCTGGAAGTGAACATTCCGCTGCAACAGGGTAGTCGCCGCAGCCAGGAACGCGAGGCCGAGCGATCGCTCGAAGCGGCGAGCGCCCGGCGCGATGCCAGCGCGAATCGGTTGCTGGTTGAACTTGCCGAGAACGTCTCCGCATTCGAGGCATCGCAGCGGATCGAGCAGCTCACGCGCGGCGACTTATTGCCGCAGGCCGAACTGACCTTCCAGGCTGCGCTGGCCGGCTACGAGAACGGCAAGGTCGATTTCGCCACGCTGCTCGATGCGCAGCGGCAGATCCGCAACGCGAAGCAGAACGTTATCAAGGCGCAGGCCGAGCAGCAGGCGCGGCTGGCCGAGATCGAACGATTGGTTGGGGGTGAAATATGACCAACGGAAATCCCTCTGGGATGAAACGACTTGCGATCGTCGCCGTCGCGGTGGCACTTGCCACCGGAGCCGGCTATTGGGCCGGCACGAAAGTCAGCCATGACGTGACCGAAGGGAATCCCCGTGGGAGTACGCCATCTGCGGTGACTGCGGGGGCCGGCAAGAAACTGCTCTACTACCGCAATCCGATGGGCCTGCCGGACACCTCGCCGGTGCCGAAAAAGGACCCGATGGGGATGGACTACATCGCCGTATTTGAGGGCGAAGACAGTGCGGCGTCAGATAGCGGTGTCACGCTTGGCGCCGAGAAGGTGCAGAAGTCGGGCGTAAAGTCAGTCGTCGTGGCACGCCGAGTGCTCGACCGTGCTTTGCGCGCGAGCGGTCGCGTCGAGGTCGACGAGCGACGCACGTTCACCGTTGCACCGAAGTTCGAAGGATGGATCGAGCGCCTGCACGTGAATGTCACCGGCCAGCCGGTCGCTCGCGGCCAGGCGCTGTTCGAGGCCTACAGCCCTGAACTCGTTTCCGCGCAGCGCGAATATGCCATTGCGACGAAAGCCGCCGCCGAGGCCTCACCGGACTCACGCGCCGCCATGCAACAGCTCGCCGACGCCAGCCTCGCGCGCCTGCGCAACTGGAATATTTCCGACGTGCAGGTTAAGGCGCTCGCCGCAGACGGAGAAAGGCGGACCCTGACTTTCGCCTCGCCGGTGGCAGGCGTGGTCACCGAAAAGAAAGCGGTGCAGGGCATGCGCTTCATGCCGGGCGACGCGCTCTATCAGATCGCCGACACGTCCGCCGTGTGGGTGGTCGCGGATGTGCCCGAGCAGGACATCTCGCTGGTGAAGAACGGCGGCAAGGCCAGCGTGCACGTCGATGCCTATCCAGGCAAGACCTTCGCTGGCACGGTCGCCTACATCTACCCAACGTTGAAGGCCGAGACGCGCACGATTCCCGTGCGGCTGGAACTCGCCAATCCCGGTGGGCTGCTCAAGCCGGCGATGTACGCGCAGGTCGAGTTCGCCGTCGGGAATCGCGGCGCGGTGCTGGCGGTGCCGACCGCTGCAGTGATCGACAGCGGAACCCGCAAGGTGGTGGTAATCGATCTCGGCGAGGGCCGCTTCGAGCCGCGACCGGTTACGACTGGTGCGCGCGGCGACCAGTACGTCGAGATCCTCGACGGCGTGAAGGAGGGCGAGCGCGTGGTATCGGCAGGCAATTTCCTGATCGACTCCGAGAGCAACCTCAAGGCAGCGCTGGACGGCATGGAGAAGCCCAAGGCGGTCGGTCATCAGGCCGTCGGCAAGCTCGACGCCATCGATGGCGGCATAGTGACCATCAGCCACGAACCGGTGGCGAGCCTCAAGTGGCCGAAGATGACCATGGAGTTCGTGCCGGCCAACGCCGCGCTGTTCGCCAACATCAAGCCAGGCACGGCAATCAGTTTCGAGTTCGTCGAGCGCAAGCCCGGCGAGTGGGTGATCACCAAAGTCGAAAAGAGAAACTGACATGCTCTCATCCCTCATCGACTGGTCGGCGCGCAACCGCTTCCTGGTGCTGCTCGGCACGCTCGCCGCCATTCTCGGCGGCGTCTATGCGGTGCTGAAGACGCCGCTCGACGCGCTGCCCGACCTCTCCGACGTGCAGGTGATCGTCTACACCGAAGTGCCCGGCCAGGCGCCGCAGGTGGTTGAGGACCAGGTCACCTATCCGCTTACGACCGCCATGCTGTCGGTGCCGAAGTCGAAAGTGGTGCGCGGCTTCTCCTTCTTCGGCGCCTCCTTCGTCTATGTCATCTTCGACGACGGCACCGACATCTACTGGGCGCGCTCGCGCGTGCTCGAATACCTCAACGCGGCGGCCGGCCGTTTGCCGCAAGGAGTGACGCCGACGCTGGGGCCGGACGCCACCGGCGTCGGCTGGGTGTTCCAGTACGCGGTTCTGGCCAAGGACAAGACGCTGGCCGAATTGCGCACCTTGCAGGACTGGTACCTGCGCTACCAGCTGACCAAGGCGCAGGGCGTGGCCGAAGTCGCGAGCATCGGCGGCTTCGTCCAGCAGTATCAAGTGACGGTCGATCCGGTGAAGTTGCGCGCCTACGGCATTCCGTTGATGACCGTGGCCAATGCGATTCGCACGTCAAATCGCGACGTCGGCGGTCGCAGCCTGGAGATGGCCGAGACCGAGTACATGGTGCGCGGTCGTGGCTACCTGCGCGGCGCCGACGACATCGCGGCGCTGGTGGTGAAGAGTGACAAGGGCACGCCGGTGCTGATCCGCGACATCGCCCGCGTTGAGTTGGTGCCCGACGAGCGGCGCGGCATCGCCGAACTCAATGGTGAAGGCGAGGTGGTGTCGGGCATCGCCATGGCGCGCTACGGCCAGAATGCGCTGGAGGTGATCGCCAACATCAAGGCGAAGATCGCGGAAGTGACGCCCGGTCTGCCCAATGGCGTCAGCATCGTGCCGGTGTATGACCGCTCCGAACTGATCGAGCGCGCCATCGCCACGCTGCAGAGCACGCTGATCGAGGAGAGCGCGATCGTCGCGCTGGTCTGCGCGCTGCTTCTGCTGCACGTGCGCTCGGCGCTGGTGGCGATCCTGATGTTGCCGGTCGGCGTGCTGATGGCCTTCATCGCAATGCGCTGGCTCGGTATCAACTCCAACATTATGAGCCTGGGCGGCATCGCCATCGCCNNGCCATCGTCATGATCGAGAACGCGCACAAGCACATCGAGCGCTTGCGGCCCGACGAGTCGCGCAGCGAAGCGCTGATTGCGGCGGCAAAGGAAGTCGGGCCGGCACTGTTCTTCTCGCTTCTCATCATCACCGTCTCCTTCCTGCCCGTGTTCACGCTCGAAGCGCAGGAGGGCCGGCTGTTCGCGCCGCTCGCCTACACCAAAACCTTCGCCATGGCCGGCGCGGCCATCCTCTCGGTGACGCTGGTGCCGGTGCTGATGCTGTTGTTCATTCGCGGCCGCATCATGCCGGAGCAGAAGAATCCGGTGAATCGTATGCTGATCGCCTTCTACCGGCCCGTCATCGCCTGGGTGCTGCGCTGGAAGAAGCTCACCATTGCGCTCGCAATCGCGGCGCTGGCGATAACTGTGATTCCGGCTTCCCGGCTGGGCAGCGAGTTCATGCCGACGCTCAACGAAGGCACGCTGTTCTACATGCCGACTGGGTTGCCGAGCATGTCGGTGACCAAGGCGGCGGAGTTGCTGCAAACGCAGAACAAGATCATCAAGAGCATCCCCGAAGTTGCCTCGGTGATCGGCAAGGCCGGGCGCGCCAATACGGCGACCGACCCGGCGCCGATCGAGATGTTCGAGACGGTGATCAACCTCAAGCCGGAGTCCGAGTGGCGGCCTGGCATGGACGTCGATAAGCTAATCGCCGAACTCGACCGGGCACTGCAATTTCCCGGCATCGCCAACTCGTGGACCATGCCGATCAAAGCGCGCATCGACATGCTGTCGACAGGCATCCGCACGCCCGTCGGCATCAAGGTGTTTGGCAAGGATCTCGCCGGCATGGAACGCATCGCCAAGGAGATCGAGGCGGTGGTGAAGCAGGTACCCGGCACATCGAGCGCGTATGCCGAGCGCATCACCGGCGGCTACTACCTCGACATCGAGCCCGACCGCGCGCAATTGGCGCGCTACGGCATCAACCCCGGCGAGTTGCAGGATGTCGTGGCGACGGCGATTGGCGGCGAGATGGTGACGACTACGGTGGAAGGTCGCGAGCGCTTCGGCGTCACCGTGCGCTATCCGCGCGAGTTGCGCGACAGCCCGGAGCAGATCGCCCGTCAGGTGCTGGTGCCGGTTGGTGGAGAGATGGGCGGATCGAGTCCGATGGTGCCGCTCGGCCAGTTGGCCAAGGTGCGCATCGTTCAGGGCGCGCCGTCGATCCGCACCGAGAACGCGCTGCTCTCCGCCTACATCTACGTCGACATCCGCGAGCGCGACATCGGTTCGTATGTGGCGGAAGCACGCCGCGCGGTGGCCGCTCAGGTGAAGTTCCCACCCGGCTACTACGCCACCTGGAGCGGCCAGTTCGAGTACATGGAGCGTGCCACGGAACGGATGAAGATCGTCGTCCCCGGCACGCTTGCGATCATTTTCCTCTTGCTCTACCTCAACTTCCGTCGCCTCACCGAAACGCTGATCGTCATGCTCTCGGTACCCTTCGCGCTGGTCGGTGGCGTCTGGCTGATGTGGGCGCTCGGCTACAACCTCTCGGTGGCGGCGGCGGTCGGTTTCATCGCGCTGGCCGGCGTGGCGGCGGAGACTGGCGTCGTGATGCTGATTTACCTCGACCACGCGTGGAAACAAAAGTCAGCCGTCGCGGTACGCCAAGCTGGCATCGCGGAACTCTACGCAGCGGTGATGGAAGGCGCGGTGGAACGTGTGCGGCCGAAGATGATGACCGTGACTGCCATCATGGCCGGCCTGCTGCCCATTATGTGGAGCACCGGCGCCGGTTCGGAAGTGATGCGCCGCATCGCTGCGCCCATGGTCGGCGGCATGATTTCGTCAACGCTACTGACGCTGATTGTGATTCCGGCGATCTATGCGTGGGTGAAAGGCAGGGGCTTGCGCTGAAACTGCGGATTGACTACTTCTGCCAGGCTTGGAGACACTCCGGAGGTGCCGTTGAATTTCCTGTCCTTCGGTTTTGGCGGAGGCAAGTATTACCCGAGTCAGGCCATGGCGCGAGATCAGACCGCGGCGTTTATGGATGTAAAGCTCACTCAAGACGATAAACGAACCATACCGCCACGGCTGACTTTCCTCAGCCATGGCGAAGTGTCCCAGACAGGAAATCAGGGATCGATAACGGTTAGGGTCACGGTTGCCGTCGACGTGGCTCCCTTGGTGTCGACCACGGTATAGGTGAAGGTATCGACACCCTCGCGCGGCGTGCGCCACATGTAGCGCAGCGTGTTGTCCGGCATTATGGTGACATTGCCGTTGCGGCCGTTGGTGGCACTGATGATGCGAAGCGCGTCGCCGTCCGGATCGGAGTCGTTGGCGAGCACGTTCAGGCTCGCCGGCATATGGGAGCCCCACCAGCTCAGGCGGTCATCGACGGCGACAGGCGGTCGATTGAGGTACTGCCGCGTGCCTTCGACGACCGCGGTGGAGGTTTCTTGGCGCGTATAGGTGTCGACTTCACGTTTGTGCGCGACAGGATTGCGCAATGCGCTTTCCCACCACGGGTAAGGCTGTGGCGGTTCCGTCGCAACCGGGGGTTCGGCCGCCGGTGTTGCTACATTGGGGGTCGCGACGACCGCAACGGTTTCCGTCTTTTCGTCGACGACCGCAAACTCGATGTCGCAGCGACGGTTCTTGTGACGCTCGGTCCGGGTATTCGGGTAGCGCGGATCGTCTTCGCCTAGGCCGATTGCCACCACGCGGTCGGCCGGAACGGCACCGGTCGCGATCAGGTAATCGCGAACAGTGGATGCGCGGCGTTCGGAGAGTCTCTTGTTGTACGCTACAGGGCCGAGGTCGCAGGTATGGCCGATCACCTTGAGCGTACCTTCCAGGCTGGCCTTCTTGAGTCGCCCGGCGAGGCGGTCCAGAATCTGAAAGGCGTCGGCTTTCAGTGCGACGCGGTCAAGGTCGAAGAAAGTTTCCGCGGCAATGCTTTCGGTGACGCGGAGTACTTTCTGCTCGGTTGCCGGCGCAGGCGATTCGGCGGGCTGTATCGCTGGGGCGGGAATTGCGGATACTGTCGCGGCGTGTGCCTGCGCGTGCGCCGCGATCTTGCTGACGCCACCGAACTGATAGCGCCAGTAGATGCCAACCCGCTGGTCACTGTGGGTGCCGTCGGATTCGCCTCGGCGATCGGAAACTGTAGCTGTGACGAGAACGCTATGGGGCGAGTTCAGGAAGAATTTCTCGACGCCTAGCGACGCGGTGGTCAGCGAAGTGGCACTTTGGTGCCATTCGTAGTCCAGTCCGCCGACGACGCGAATCAGGGCGTTGCCGAATACCTTACCTATCCGGGCGCCAACGCCGTAGTCGTAGGCGCGCTCGAAGGTCCTGACCGTAGTTGAAGTCGTAAAGTCCTGCAGGTAGTCGCCCAAGGCAGCGTCGGTACCGCGACGTGTATCCGTGATCACGGTGGTAAAAGCGCCAAGGTCACGATCACCGGTGATTCCCTTGGAACCATATGCGCCCCAGAACCATGATTCGCTTTCCGCTCCGCCGCCCAGGCTGACCTTCTGGTCGTTCCACTTGTTTCTATCCCATGCGGCAAAGAGTTTCCAGACTGGTCCATTGTCGTCCGGATACCAGTGACGATCGACTTTCACGCCACCGGATTGATCCCCGAGCCACCCTTCGGCCAACCAGGCGCTCCGGTCATCGCCAGCGAGGCGCTGAAGGAATTCGCCGCGCAGTTTGTAGCTGCTGTCGTAGCCAACTCCCAGTCGCGTGTCACCATCGCCAAAGGTTGGCGACGCAGCCGCGTTGGTCGAAGTTTGAGCCCAAGTCGGGGCCGCGAGCATTGCAAAAGCGGCCGGCAGCAGAGTGAAGAGTGGCGAGCGGAGCGAAAACATGGTCTGTGGTTTTGGCGGCAAAGTTGGTAAGGGCCCGGATTGTATCAACGGAACGTCTTGCATGCGCTTGGGCATGACGATTGACCAAGGCGGCGGGGAAGGAAGAAGTTTCCTTCGTACCTGGATGAAATGGTTTTCAGATTCAATAGCCGAGCTTCCCGTTCGCGCGACATGCTCTTCTGTCGACTCATGCAGCAAGCCGTCGTCACCAACCCCGTCACCTACCACGCTGTCACAACCAAAATCCGCTGACTGGAGCTAAGTGGGCACCCAACGTTCGTGTCCGCGGCGCCAGGCAGTCATTGGGGTGTGATTCCGAGCATTTTTTCAGGAACTCTCGGCACAAAACCCCGATTGACTATACCTGCCAGGTCCGGAGATACTCCGGAGGTGCCGTTGAACTTGCTATCCTTATCCTTTCTCCGACTTTCCGGAAGGAACCTCCATGAATTGCAAAAACATCCTGCTTGCCGGTCTGCTTGTCCTGACCTTGTCCGCCTGCGCCTTGACCCGCTCGGATACCAAGCCCTGGCTGGAGTCGCAAGCCGGTCCGGCGGGCGAGAATATTTCCGGAAAGTGGACGACCTATGGCGGCGCGGGGGCCAAC
>PMIH01000240.1 GCA_003158255.1 Rhodocyclaceae bacterium | reverse complement strand
CGTCTTTTCGATAAGTTGCCGCACTGGCGCAAATCCCCGACGATGACAGAGTGAAGGGCCGTGCGCTCTAAGCGCAGCCAGGTGCATTTCCGTACCGTAACCCATGTGGCGGTCGAAGCCGTACTGGGGGAACTGCACGTGCAACTTCAGCATTTCGGCATCGCGAAAAGTCTTGGCGAGAATCGAAGCAGCCGAAATCTCGGCGACCGTGGCATCGCCACCGACGATCGCACGCGCCGGCAGGGAAAGTTCGGGGCAGCGGTTGCCATCGATCAGCACCTCGAGCGGCTGTGGCGAAAGCGCCAGGACCGCTCGTTTCATGGCCAGTAGCGTGGCACCAAGAATATTGAACTGTTCGATCTCCTCGACACTCGCCTCGGCGATGGCCCAGGCAATGGCCTTGGCTCGTATCTCCAGCGCCAGTCGCTCGCGCTTCGTTGCCGAGAGCTTCTTGGAGTCGGCCAAGCCATCGATCGGCCGCGCCGGATCGAGGATGACGGCAGCCGCGCAGACGGGACCAGCCAGCGGCCCCCTGCCAGCCTCGTCGACGCCGCAGATCATGCTGGCTTCAGGTACGGCAGAATCGCCGCCGCAGCCTTCTCGGCCGTGTTCTGGCGCAACTGGCGATGGAGTGAGGAGAACACGCGTTCGATGTCAGCCTTTACCGAAGCGTCGGATACGAGATTGCCCACCGCCTGGGCGAGGTTGTCGGCCGTGGCGTCGTCCTGAAGGAATTCGGGCACGACGAATCGTCCGGCAAGAATGTTGGGCAACCCCACCCAGGGCTGCAAGCGCATCCGGCGCATCAGCCGCCAGGACCATGGCGACAAGCGATAGACGATCACCATGGGCACTTTGAGCAAGGCNNTGGCGGCTTTCCCGCGATACCAGGGGAACGACGAAGGCGCTTTCCGGAAAGCGGTCCAGTAGCCGTTTCGCGGTCTCGATCAGCAACTCGGCCATGAAGCGGAGTTCGGATTGCCGGCTGCCGGGCAGCAGGGCAAACACCGGCCGGGCCTTGGCAACTTCGAGGCGTTCCTTTGTCTCGGCATGATCGACGCTCAGCGGAATCATGTCCGCCAGCGGATGGCCCACGTAGGTGACCGGAATATTCCGTTGCCGGTAGATTTCCGGTTCGAACGGAAACATGGCCAGCATATGGGTAACGGACCGGCCGATCTTGTCCAAGCGTCCCGCTCGCCAAGCCCAGACCGATGGGCTGACGTAGTGAATGGCGGGAATGCCGCGCGCCTTCAGCCGTCGCTCCAGCCAGAGATTGAAATCCGGCGCATCGACGCCGATGAAGACATCGGGCCGTTGGTCGAGCAGCCGGGACAGCAACTGCCGGCGAATGCCGGAAATTTCCCGGTAATGACGCAAGGCTTCGGCATAGCCGTGAACCGCGAGCTTTTCCGCCGGCCACCAGGCATCGAAACCTTCGCGCTGCATTTTCGGCCCGCCGATGCCGACAAACTGCGCGGTCGGCAGGTGACGTTTGAGTGCTGCGATCAGATGGGCGGAAATCAAATCGCCGGAGGCCTCTCCGGCCACCATGGCGATGCGCATCAGCGAATGATCCCGCGCTCTGAATTTGCCAGAAAGTCGAGCAAGGGCGCCAGTTCCGGCACGGTCTCGGCCTCGACTGCCAACGCAGCTTTCGCCTCTTCCAGCTTCAAGCCCATTTTGTAGAGCGTCTTGTAGGCTCGCCGTATCGCCAAGACTGACTCTGGTGAAAAGCCGCGCCGCTTCAATCCTTCTGCATTGACGCCGTGTGGTACGGTCGGATTGCCGGCAACGGTCAGGTAAGTCGGGACGTCCTGCGTGATGACGGAGGCGATGCCGACCATCACGTGAGCGCCGATCCGACAGAACTGGTGTACGCCCGTGAATCCCCCCAGGTACGCATAATCGGCCACATGGACGTGCCCAGCCAAAGTCACGTTGTTGGCAAATGTCACGTTGTCACCGATCTGGCAATCATGTGCAATGTGGACATAAGCCATGATCCAGTTGTCACTGCCCAATCGCGTCACGCCGACATCCTGGACTGTACCGCAATTGAAGGTACAACACTCGCGGATCACGTTGCGGTCGCCAATCTCCAGCCACGTGGGCTCGCCTGCGTACTTCTTGTCCTGCGGTATCTCGCCTATCGACGAGAACTGGAAGATCCGGTTCTCTCGACCGATGCGCGTGTGTCCGGTCACGACAACGTGCGGACCGATCCAGGTGTTGTCGCTGATCTCGACGTGTTCGCCGATAATCGAGTATGGACCGACTTCCACCCTTTCCCCCAGCTTCGCGCCGGGATGGATGATGGCCGTGGAATGGATGCTCATTTCGAATTCTGAAGTGTGCACATCAGTTCGGCTTCGGCGGCAATCTGACCGTCCACCTTGGCTTGGGCGGCGTACTTCCAGATGCCCCGCTTGGTGGTCACGATGGACACTTCCAGGATCAACTGGTCGCCAGGCGTGACTGGCCGCCTGAAGCGCGCGCCATCGATACCGACGAAATAATAGACCGATTTGCCATCGGGTTTGTTGCCCATCGTCCTGAACGACAGGATCGCCGCGGCCTGCGCCAGGGCTTCGATGATCAGGACGCCGGGCATGACCGGATGATGTGGATAATGGCCGGGAAAGAACGGCTCGTTGAACGTAACGTTCTTCAAGGCCTTGATACGCTCACCGGGAACCACCTCGAGCACGCGATCGACGAGCAGGAAGGGATAGCGATGCGGCAGGTGTTCGAGGATCTGATGGATGTCCATCGAGGTCATGATTTCTTCTCCAGTTCGGCAAGCCTCGCTTCGAGGGCGCGTATTTTATCGGCCAGCGAGTCCAAGTGGCGTAGGTGCGAGAAATTCTTCAGCCAGTCGCCGTGTTCAAGAAATGGAGCCGACCCCGTATAGCCCCCCGCCTTGCGAATCGATTTGCCGACGAAAGTACCTGCCGAGATGTTCACGTCATCGGCAATTTCCAGGTGACCAATGATCATGGCGGCGCCGCCGACGGTGCATCGAGCGCCGATCCGGGTCGAGCCGGCAATCCCGACGCAGCCGGCAATTGCGGTGTGAGTGCCGATGTGGACGTTGTGCGCAATCTGGATCTGATTGTCGAGTTTGACGCCAGTTTCAATCACCGTGTCTTCGAGGGCGCCACGATCGATGGTGGTATTGGCACCAATCTCGACATCGTTGCCGATCGCCACGCCGCCAGTCTGCGGAATCTTTACCCACGAACCGTCAGTCTCGCGCGCGAAGCCGAAACCATCGGCACCAATGACGACGCCCGAATGAATGATGACGCGATCGCCGATTCGGCAGCCGCTATAAAGGGTGACACCGGCGTGCAGCCAGGAACCTGCACCAATGCGGCAAGAGGCGCCGATGCTGCAATTGGCCTCGATGACCGCATCGTCACCAACCACTGCACCCGGCCCAATCCAGACGTTGGCACCAACGCTGGCGGAGTCGGATACAACACCTTCGACAACGGCCGAGGCATGAACGCCGAGTGGCGGCCTGGNNGCGGCATCGGGCGCAACAACCACGGCAGCGGCGCGCGTAACCGCCAGTCGGGCACGATACTTGGGGTTGGACAGGAAACTCAGCTGTTCCGGCCCGGCAGCATCGAGCGTGGCAATGCCGGAAATCCTGACGTTGCCGTCACCGGCAAGATCACCCCCTAAACGGGCAACAATCTCATCGAGAGTAACGAACACGACACGCTTTGCCGCTTACTTGGCCACGCCATCCTTGGATTCCAGCAAGGCCTTGATCACCTTCTCGGTCAAATCAATGCGAGGGCTGACGTACACCGCCTCTTGCAGGATGATGTCGTACTTCTCGCTCTCTGCCACCTGCTTGATCACCTTGTTCACGCGCTCGTAGATGGCCGCCATCTCTTCGTTCTGGCGCAGGTTCAGGTCCTCACGAAATTCCCGCTGACGGCGCTGGAATTCACGGTTGTTGTCGTTGAACTCGCGTTCCTTGTTGCGCCGATCCGACTCCGACATGGTCAGACCGTTCTTTTCGAGGTTCTCCTGCACGGTTTGAACCTGCTTGGCCATCTTTTGCAGATCCTGGTCCCGCTTTTCGAACTCTTTTTCAAGCTTCTTCTTGGCCTTGGCGGCTTGAGGCGACTCGTTGATGACTCGCTGGCCGTTCACAAAGCCAACCTTGATATCAGATTCGGCGGCGAAAGCGCCAAACGCCAAAACACTCATGAACAGGGAAACAATGAAAGCTTTCAACATATAGGTCTCTCTAGGCAATGGTTCTCAGAATACCGTTCCCATCTGGAACTGCAAGTGCTGGATCTTGTCTCCGGACTTGTGTTTGAGCGGTTCGCCAAAACTGAATTTTAGCGGGCCGACCGGAGAACTCCAGGCGAGCGACAAGCCGTAGCTATAGCGCAAATCGCCCAGGCTCAATTTCTGGTCTGCTCCCCAGACCTGGCCGGCATCAAGAAACGCGCCGAGCCGTACCGACTTGTCCTGTCCGACGCCAGGCATCGGGAACAGCAACTCCGCACTCCCGATCACTCGGCGGTTGCCACCCAAACGCTGGCTCGTCGAGGGATCAACCGGTCCAAGCGAACTGGAGTCGTAGCCTCGTACCGAACCAATGCCGCCGGCATAGAAATTCTTGAAGAACGGCAGCTGATGAGTACCGATACCATCGGCATAACCCAGCTCCCCGTTCAGCGCAAGCGTATATCTGCGGGAAAGCGGGAAATACTGCTGATTCTGATAGTTCAACTTGTAGTACCGCAAGGTACCACCGGGCGTGGCGACCTCGCCACCCAGTCGTTGGATGTAACCCTTGGTCGGATAAATGCGGCTGTCCATCGTGTCGCGGGCCCAACCGAAGTTCGCCAGAACACTGGAGTTGGTATCCCCGAACTTGGCAACGTAATCCTGGTAAGCAGGCAGGCTGGTGGAATCAATTTTCAACGTGGTCCGATCATAGGCCAGGCCGAAGTTGATGGTGTCATCCTCGGTGATCGGCACGCCATATCGGAC
>PMIH01000074.1 GCA_003158255.1 Rhodocyclaceae bacterium | reverse complement strand
GCTTCTTCGATCGCCGCTTCGGTCGAGGAGATGACCGTCAGCATCAACTTCGTTACCGATAGCGCCAAGAGCGCGCATGCCCTGGCCGACGAGGCGCGCAAGTTCTCGATCGAGGGTGCCAAGCACGTTCAGGAGACGGTCGGCGAGATCAACACCATCTCCGGTTCGGTCGAAAATTCGACTCACGCGGTGCGTGTCCTGGGCGAGCAGTCGCAGAAGATCTCCGGGATCGTCGGCGTCATCCGCGAAATTGCCGACCAGACCAACTTGCTGGCGCTCAATGCCGCCATCGAGGCGGCGCGAGCGGGCGAACAGGGGCGCGGTTTCGCGGTCGTTGCCGACGAAGTGCGTAAGCTGGCCGAGAAGACGACGTCTTCGACGCAGGAAATTTCGACCATGATCGGCGAAATCCAGCAAGGCACGCAAACCGCCGTCAAGCACATGGAGCTGGGAACGTCGCAGGTCGAGAAGGGCGTTACCGTCGCTGCCGCAACCGGCGAGGCGATGAACAGCATCGAAGCTGGCGCCGTCAAAGTCCTGGCAGCGGTGGACGAAATTTCGACGGCCTTGCAGGAACAGGCCACTGCCAGCAACCAGATTTCGCAGGGCGTGGAGCGGATTGCCCAGATGACCGAAGAAAACAGCGCGGCAGTGAACGAAGTGTCGCGGGCCGCGGGCGAATTGCAAAAGCTGGCGACGACTTTGAAAGGAAATGTCGGGCGCTTCAAGCTGTAATCGTTGCGGCAGCCAGGGCAGGCGTAGCCAGCCGGCGGCGGCGCAGAGTGCATCGCCGACGATTGGCGCCCAGGCCAGCAGCAAGACGGGTGCCCCTCGGCGTGCCACCATGACTGACTTTGGCGGCACCAAGTGCTGCGGCAGCAGGCGCGCCATGCCATAAGTGGTCATGCCGCCCAGCGTGTTGCCCAGCGTCGCCAGCAGCAGCGCAGGCGCGACCTGTTTCGGATGCAGCTTCAGCAGCGCAAACAGCGCGACTTCCGAACCGCCGGGCAACAGCGTGGCGGCGAGGAAGCTGGAGATAAAGAGGCCAAGTAGTCCGGCTTCCGGCGAGGCGAGGAATTCCATGGCCCGATGTTACCTGCTAGGCTTGCCGTTTTCGCAGTCTTCGCCCTTCGCCATGCACCCGGACTACCTGGAAAGAATTCTCAACGCCCGCGTCTATGACGTGGCGGTCGAAACGCCACTCGAACTCGCGCCGAATCTCTCGGCACGGGTCGGCAACCGCGTGCTGTTCAAGCGCGAGGACATGCAGCCGGTGTTCTCGTTCAAGCTGCGCGGCGCCTACAACAAAATGGCCCACCTGACGCCGGCGCAGCGAAAGCGCGGCGTCATCGCCGCCTCGGCCGGCAATCATGCCCAAGGCGTGGCGCTCTCGGCGCGCAAGCTCGGTTGCCGGGCGGTGATCGTCATGCCGACGACCACGCCGCAGATCAAGATCGATGCAGTGAAGAAGCATGGCGATGCCATGGTCGAGGTCGTACTGGCTGGCGAATCCTACGACGAGGCCTACGCGCATGCGCTGGAACTGGAGAAGAAGCAGAAGCTCACCTTCGTCCATCCCTACGACGACCCGGATGTCATCGCCGGCCAGGGCACCATCGCCATGGAAATCCTGCGCCAGCATCCAGATTCGATCGACGCCGTCTTCTGCTGCATCGGCGGCGGCGGGCTGATCTCGGGTGTGGCCGCCTACATCAAGCGCCTGCGGCCGCAGACGAAGATCATCGGCGTCGAGGCACGTGACGCCGACGCGATGGCGAAATCGCTGGCCGCCGGCCGACGTGTGCGCCTCGATACCGTCGGCCTGTTCGCCGACGGCGCCGCGGTGAAGTATGTCGGCGCCGAAACCTTCCGCCTCTGCCAGCAATACGTCGACGAAGTGGTGCTGGTCGACACCGATGCCATCTGCGCCGCGATCAAGGACGTGTTCGAGGACACGCGCTCGATTCTCGAACCGGCCGGTGCGCTGGCCATCGCCGGCGCCAAGGCCTGGATCAAGGCCACGGGCGCGCGCGACCAGACGCTGGTCGCCGTGGCCTCGGGCGCCAACATGAATTTCGACCGTCTGCGCTTCGTCGCCGAGCGCGCCGAGATCGGCGAGCAGCGCGAGGCCGTGCTAGCGGTGACGATCCCCGAGAAGCCCGGCTCGTTCCGCAAGTTCTGCAGCCTGATCGGCAAGCGCGCCGTGACCGAGTTCAACTACCGCTATTCGGATGCGAAGGAGGCACACGTTTTCGCCGGCGTGCAGGTGGCCGATCGCGCCGAGTCGCTCAAGCTGGTCGAGTCGCTCAGGAAGCACGGCTTGCCGGCGCTCGATCTCACCGACGACGAGATGGCCAAGCTGCACGTGCGCCACATGGTCGGCGGCCGCGCGCCGGGGCTGGCGGACGAACTGCTTTACCGCTTCGAGTTTCCGGAACGGCCGGGCGCGCTGCTGAATTTTCTCGACCACATGAACAAGGGCTGGAACATCACCCTGTTCCACTATCGCAACCATGGTGCCGACTACGGCCGCGTGCTGGTGGGCATGCAGGTGCCGGTCAAGGAGATGAAGGCCTTCCGGGCCTTCCTCAAGGACCTCGGCTACCGCCATTGGGACGAATCGAAAAACCCCGCCTACAAACTATTCCTGGGATAGCCATGAAAATCGCCAACAACGTTACGGAACTGGTCGGCCACACGCCGCTGGTGCGGCTCAATCGCGTTGCCACCGGCATTACCGGCATCATCGCCTGCAAACTCGAATTCATGAATCCGGCGCACTCGGTCAAGGACCGCATCGCCGTCGCCATGATCGAAGCGGCCGAAGCGGCCGGCAAGATCAAGGCAGACACCATCATCGTCGAGCCGACTTCGGGCAATACCGGCATCGGCCTGGCCATGGTCTGCGCGGCGCGCGGCTACCAGGCCGTGTTCGTCATGCCGGACACGATGAGCAAGGAACGCCGCGCGCTACTGCGCGCCTACGGAGCAGAGTTGGTACTCACCCCGGGTGCCGAGGGCATGGCGGGCTCAATCAAGAAAGCGGAAGAGATGGCGGCGGCCGATCCGCGCGTGTTCATTCCGCAGCAGTTCGAGAATCCGGCCAATCCGGCGGTGCATCGGGCCACGACGGCCGAAGAGATCTGGCGCGACACCGATGGCAAGGTTGACCTCTTTGTCGCCGGCGTTGGCACGGGCGGCACTATCACCGGTGTCAGCAAGACGCTCAAGTCGCACAACCCGGCGGTTCGGGTGGTTGCAGTCGAACCGGCGGCGAGTCCGATGCTCTCGCGCGGCGAGAAGGGGCCGCATGTCATCCAGGGAATTGGCGCCGGTTTCGTGCCCAAGGTTCTCGATACGACGTCCTACGACGAAGTGGTGTGCGTTTCCAACGACGACGCCGTCGACATGGCCCGCCGCCTGGCGCGCGAGGAAGGGCTGCTGGTCGGCATCTCTTCGGGCGCAGCGGTGTGGGCGACGTTACAGGTAATGCGCCGGCCGGAGTACGCCGGCAAGCTGGCGGTGGTGATCATTCCGTCGTTCGGCGAGCGCTACCTGTCGACCGTGTTGTATCAGCACCTGGCGACCTGACAGCCCCGCTACTTGCTGTCTGACTTCACCTTCTTGTCGTTGCCCTTGAGGGCGCGCAGGGCCTTGCGGGCGGTACTGCCTTTGCTTGCCGCGGGTGCCGGGGTGGATTTCTCGTCTGCGCTGGTCTGCGCCTGACCTGTTGCGCTCGCTGGCGGCGTACCACCACCACTGACTTTCGGCTCGGCAAAAGCGACGGTGGCGGCGATCATCAACGCCGCGACGACGAAAGGTTCACGCATCACGATAGGCTCCTGGAAAGTTCCGGCTGCTAGTGATGATGATAACGCTGGATCAGGCCTCGCGGCTGACACGAACGGCCCAGTGGCAGGCCTGAACAAGCGCTTGCGTCCACGCAGCCTGGTCGATCCCGGCTTCGACCAGGGCGGCGGCAAGTGCGTCACCGTTCGCATCCTGACCTGCCGATTCGGCGATCTCGATGGCGCGCAATGCCGCGCCAAGGTGGCCGGCGCGCTCCAGCAGCGCCTGGCTGATTTCTTCGGCCAAATGCAGCGACGCCAGGATCTTGGCCATGCGGTCGTTCAACATCACGTCCAGCAGCGAGAACATGCCGACCATGAAGGCGCGATCGCGCGCGGCGCTCTGTTCCCGCGGCACCAGGGCTTCCATCAAGGCAGCACGGAAGGCCGCGCGCGGCAACAACGGGCTTCTGCCGGCGCCGTCCGGCCGGGCATAGATCAGCAGTTGCAGCCAGCGCTGCAATTGCTGGCGGCCGAGGATGGTGATCGCCTGATTGAAACTGGAGATGCGATGGTTCAGCGAGAAAGCCGCCGAATTGACCAGACGGAGCAACTGGTAGGAAAGGTTGACGTCGCGCTTGACCAGTTGCTCGATGTCGCGGTTGTCGGCGTCGTGGGTGATCAGCGTCAGCAACTGCAACGCCAGCGCGTGGTGGGCAGCATTGTGCGAGACGGTGCCGGGGGCTGGGTGCAGCGGGTAATTGCCGGCGAACCAAGTGAAGCCGGCTTTCTGGCAACGTTCGAAGCTCTCGCCGCGGTCGACCCCGAGTGCCAGGCGGGCGATGTCCGGCCACCGGGCGAGCGCTTCTGCCGAGACCGGTAATTCGGCGTCAGCGGCGACGGCCGGCAGGCGCAGAACCGGACTGTCCGCTTGCGGTTGGCCACAGGCTTCATCCCAGTCCTTCGGGTCCGTGACGGCGACGACGCAGGGCAAGCCGTCAAGGGCATCGGCAAGCGCCAACTGGTCGAAAAGGTGGGCCAGATCATTCGCGCTCGGCGGCGGCGCAGCGCATAGCAGCATCGCCACCCAGGCATGCTGAGCGTCGGCGATCGGCTGCAACGAGATCAGGGGCAGATGCCCGGCGGTTTCAGTGCTGTCCATGGCGACGTTTCCCAGGCCGAATCATCGTTTGGAATGGCCGCCAAAGCAAGCGGATATGACAATTTCACGGATGCCCCTTTCCGTGACAATGGAATTCATCGGGATGTCGTGCGCCTGTGGCTGGACCGAATCGACGTGGGCCTGCTCGAAACCGACGCCGACGGTAAAAGGCGGCGGCGAAAGCGCGGCGAGCGTGCGGTCGAAATAGCCGCCACCGTAGCCGAGACGATAGCCGCGTTCGTCGAACGCCACCATTGGCAGCAGCACCACCTCCGGCGTGATCGTGTCGTCGCCGGCGGGAATCGGAATGCCATGGCGGTCGGTGGTCATCGGCGCGTCCGGCGTCCACGGGCGAAAGATCATGGCCTCCCCGGCGGCCACCACCACCGGCTGGGCGGCGCGCCAACCTTTGGCAAGCAGGCGGGTCACGACCGGCCGGCAATCGAACTCGTTGCGCAGCGGCCAGCAGAAGGCGATAACCTGGGGCGACCGGCGAGACAACAGCGTTCCCAATCGCGCTTCGATTCGTGCCGAGAGGCGAGCGTGTTCCTCTGGCGTCAGCGCCTGGCGGGCAGCAATATTCGCCTGCCGCAGCTCGGCGCGAAAGGCGACGACATCAGATCCCCGATCACCGGATGGATTGACCATGTCCATGTGCTAAGCTGAAACCATGTTCGCAAGACTATATACGATGATCAGGCTGGCGTCCGCGTCCGCATTGATGACGGTGGCAACCGTCGCGGTGGCGATGGGCAGCGTCGATCCCGAGACGCGTTTCCTGGACGCGCGCGACGCGTTTCGCGCCGGCGAACGCGTGCGTCTGGCGCATATCGCCGAATCGCTGCGCGGCAGTGAATTTGCCCCCTGGGTCGAGCACTGGCAGTTGCGCTTGCGCATCGAGGAAGATTCTGTCGAGGGCGTGCGGGAGTTCCTCGATCGGGAAGCCGGTTCCTATCTCGCCGAAAAAGTGCGCGGCGAATGGTTGCGCCAGCTGGGCAAGCGCCAGGACTGGGAGACCTTCCAGCGCGAATACCCGTCGCTGGTGCAGCCGGACCAGGAAGTCAGCTGCTACGCTATGCAGGCGCGCCTGGTCAGGCAGCAGGACCTCACCGCCCTCGACGAAGCGCGGCCGCTGTGGTTTTCCGTGCTCGATCTGCCTGATGGCTGCCAGCCGCTCATGGATCGCTTGCTTGCCGACGGCCGTCTGACCGCCGACGACATCGGCGCCCGCGTCCGGCGGCTGCTGGAAATGAAGAAAGTCGGTGCGGTCAAGACCGTGACTCGCCTGTTGCCGGCTGCCCAGGCCATCGATGGCCGCAAGCTGGATGCCGTGATCGACAATCCCGCCCGCTATCTTGCGCGCCAGCCGGCGAATTTCGCGACGACGCGGGCCGGGCGTGAACTGGCGCTGCTGGCCATCGTGCGCATGAGCCGCAACGAACCCGCGGTGGCGGCATCGCAGTGGCGGGGCATCGAAAGCCATTTCAGCGAAGCGGATCGCGCCTATGCCTGGGGCCAGATCGCCTGGCAAGGTGCCCTGGCCCACCTGCCGGAGGCGGTCGGCTGGTACGCGCTCGCCGACAGCACCCGGCTCAGCGACGAACAACTGGCCTGGCAAGCACGTGCGGCGCTACGCGTGCAGGACTGGCCGGCGGTGGCGAAAGCGATCGGCGACATGCCGCCGAAACTGGCCAGCCAGCCCGACTGGATTTACTGGCTGGGTCGTTCGCTGGCGGCCCAGGGCCGGCGCGAGGAGGCCAAGGCGCTGTACCAGAAGATCAACGGTCGACCGAACTTCTACGGCAACCTCGCCGACGACGAGCTGGCCATCCCGATTGCGATCCCGCCGCGCGCAGCGGCGCCGACTACCGAAGAACTTGCCGCGGTCGAGGCCAATCCGGGTTTGCGGCGCGCGCTGGCCGTGCTGAAGACAGACCTGCGCATCGAGGGCGTACGCGAATGGGCCTGGTACCTGCGCGGCATGGACGACCGCCAATTGCTGGCGGCGGCGGAGCTGGCCCGTCGGCAGGGCGTTTTCGACCGCGCCATCAGCACCGCCGACCGCACGGTGGTCCAGCACGATTACAACCTGCGCTATCTCGCCCCCTTCCGCGAGCAAGTGGGGGCCAAGGCGCGCGAGGTGTCGCTCGACGATGCCTGGGTGTACGGCCTGATGCGCCAGGAAAGCCGGTTCGTCACCGATGCCCGCTCCGCAGTCGGCGCCAAGGGGCTGATGCAGTTGATGCCATCGACAGCCCGCTGGGTGGCGCGCAAGATCGGGCTGGCCGATTTCCATCCGTCGCAAGTGACCGACACCGATATGAATGTCACCCTCGGCACCAGCTACCTGAAGATGGTGCTGGAAGCGCTCGACAATCAGCCCGTGCTGGCTTCCGCCGCCTATAACGCCGGCCCCAACCGCGCCAGGAAATGGCGCGCCGAGCGGCCGCTCGAAGGCGCCATCTACGCCGAGACCATTCCCTTCAACGAGACGCGCGACTACGTCAAGAAGGTGATGAGCAACGCCGTCTATTACTCGATCCTGTTCGACCACAAGCCGCAGTCGCTCAAGGCCAGGCTCGGCGTGATCCGGCCGCCGGGTGCGGGCGACGAGCCCGCGATAGAACTGCCATGATCGAGAGCGCCCTGCTGGTGGGCGGTGCGGGCTTCCTCGGCAGCCACGTAGCGCGCCGACTGGTGGGTCGCGGCTTGCATGTCACCGTGGCGACACGCCGCCGCGAGCGCGCCAAGCACCTGATCCTGTTGCCGACGGTCGATGTCGTCGAGGCGGATGTTTTCGACGCCGCCGCCCTGGCGCGGCTTTGTGTCGGGCAGGATGCGGTGGTCAACCTGATCGGCGTCCTCAAGGGTGGCAACGGCCAACCGTACGGTGACGGCTTTGCGCGTGCCCACGTCGACCTGGCCGGGCGGGTGGCGCGTGCCGCCTGGTTGGCTGGCATCCCGACACTGGCGCACGTTTCGGCGCTCAAGGCGGCCGCCGACGCGCCGTCCGGCTACCTGCGCTCGAAAGCCGCTGGCGAAACCGCCGTGCGGACAGCATTTCCGGAGGCAACGATCTTTCGCCCCTCCGTTGTTTTCGGCGATGGCGATTCGTTCCTGACCATGTTCGCGCGCCTGCTGAAATATGCTCCCATCGTTCCGCTGGCTTCGCCGGATGCGCGCTTCCAGCCGGTCTGGGTCGGCAATGTCGCCGATGCCGTTGTCGAGGCGCTGGTGCGCCCCGAATCGGCCGGCAGGACTTTCGAGTTGTGCGGGCCACGCGAATACAGCCTGCGCGAACTGGTCGAATTCACCGGCAGGGTCACCGGCCGCCGGCGGCTGGTCGTCGGCCTGCCGCCGGCGCTGTCCTGGGCACAGGCCGCCATGCTCGAAGCCGTCGGCGGGCCGATGACGCGCGACAACCTGCGCTCGATGAGCGTGCCGAATGTTTGCGAGACGGGTTGCGCGCTGCCGTTCGAGTTGGCGGCAGCGGCGCTGGAAGACGTGGCGTCGAGTTACCTGGCGCGCCCGAGCCGATAGACGGCGGTACTGCCGAGGAAGTTGTGCTCCTCGGTGATCTCGCGGCCGCCATCGAACACCTTGCGCTCGCGCACCAGAATGCCGCGTTCGGCGCAGAAATCGTCGAAGTCGGCAATCGTGAAGAAGCGCACGTTCGGCGAGTTGTACCACTGGTGCGGCAGACTTTCTGAAACCGGCATGTGGCCGTTGAGAATCGCCTGCCGGTGCTTCCAGTAGCCGAAATTGGGGAAGCTCACCACCGCTTCGCGGCCGACGCGCAGCATCTCGTTGACGATGGTTTCCGTGTGGCGCATCGCCTGTAGCGTTTGCGACAGGATGACGTGATGGAAAGCGCCGTCCTCGAAGTCGGCCAGGCCGGCCTCCAGGTTGCCCTGGATGACATTGACGCCGTTGCGGATGGCGGCCAGCACTTTGCCGTCCTCGATTTCGATGCCCCAGCCGAGCACGCCGCGCGCCTCGATCAGGCCGCGCAGCAGCGAGCCATCGTCGCAGCCGAGGTCAAGCACGCGCTCGCCCGGTTGTACCCAGCCGGCGATGACGTCGAAGTCGGGGCGCCCCAGCGCCACCTTGGCCAGCTCGGTTTCGGTCATAGCCGGACTCCGTCGAGATAGGCGCGCATGATCGCGTGGTAGTGCGCGTCCGGCATCAGGAATGAATCATGGCCGTGCACGCTCTTGATCTCGGCGTAGGCGACGTCCTGGCCGTTATGCACCAGTGCATCGACGATCTCGCGCGAGCGCTCGGGCGAGAACCGCCAGTCGGTGGAAAACGAAACCACCAGGAACTTCGCCTTTGCCCGCATCAACGCCGCGCGCAGGTTGCCGTCCGTCTCGGCGGCCGGGTCGAAGTAATCGAGCGCCTTGGTCATGCGCAGGTAGGTGTCGGCGTCGAACCACTCGGCGAACTTGTCACCCTGGTAGTTCAGATACGACTCGATCTCGAACTCGACGCCGAAGCCATAGCTATCCGAGCCCGGCCGGCGCTTGCGGCCGAATTTCTCCGCCATCTGGTCGTCGGACAAATACGTGATGTGGCCGAGCATGCGCGCCAGCCGCAGCCCGGTCACCGGCCGCCGGCCCGCCTTGTACTCAGGGTCAGTGAGGATCGCCTGCCGCGCCACTTCGTTGAAGGCGATGTTTTCCGCCGTCAAGTTAGGTGCCGCCGCGATCACCAGCGCGTGGCGTACGCGCTCGGGGAACTGCATCGTCCACTGCATCGCCTGCATGCCGCCCAGGCTGCCGCCTGCGGTGGCTGCCCACTGCGCAATGCCGAGGTGATCGGCCAGCAGCGCCTGCGAATTCACCCAGTCGGTTACGGTCACCACCGGAAAGTCCGCACCCCAAACTCTTCCCGTCGCGGGGTTGATCGACGCCGGCCCGGTCGAGCCGTGGCAACCGCCAAGATTGTTCAGGCCAACGACGAAGAAGCGATTGGTATCGATCGCCCGCCCCGGCCCGATCATGTTGTCCCACCAGCCGACGTTCTTCGAATCATCCGCGTAATAGCCGGCGACATGATGGTGGCCAGACAGTGCATGGCAAATCAGGATCGCGTTGTTCTTCGCCGCGTTGAGCTTGCCGTAGGTTTCATAAACCAGCTCGAAGCCCGGCAGCGCGCCACCGGAGGCAAGCGCAAACGGCGCGTCGAACCGCGCGCGCTGCGCCTCAACTACTCCGATGCCGTTATCCGTTGCCATGCTGGCGATTATACGGGGTCGGCCGCCGCGCTTCTCGGGTGGCTTGCCCGAGGCGGCGTACCGCGACGACTGACTTTACGTTCGGCGTCTTGCGGTCTGTAACGCACAGGGTTACGATAGCGAATGATCCTGAGTTTCAAGCACAAGGGCTTGGCCCGCTTCTTCGAGCATGGCTCCAAGTCGGGCATTCAAGCTCAGCACGCCGAACGGCTGCGGCTCATACTCGGTCGGCTCAATGTAGCCACGGCCGTTCGGGATATGGACTTGGCCGGGTTGCGTCTTCACGCGCTCAAGGGCGAGCGCAAGGGCGTTTGGTCGGTGTGGGTGAGTGGCAACTGGCGGGTTACGTTTCAGTTCGTCGGCAGAGACGCCGAGCTGGTGGACTATGAGGACTATCACTGAGGTCAATTGCTATGCGCATGCACAATCCCCCGCATCCGGGTGAAATCATCAAGACGCTGTGCTTGGACCCAGCCGGTCTTACGGTTACCGAGGCGGCAGAAGGTTTGGGTGTAAGCCGCAAGACTCTTTCCGCGATCCTTAACGGGCGCTCCGGTATCAGTCCCGAAATGGCGATACGTCTGTCAATCGCCTTCAACACCAGCGCCGAGAGTTGGTTAAGCCAGCAGGTGCAATACGACCTTTGGCACGCTGAGCAAGGGCGTAAAGCGCTCAAGGTAGTCAAGCTTGCCGCCTGAGACGCCGGGTATTCCGGACTATTCCGATGTATTCCGCAACGGACGACGAATAATGTTTGAAAGTCAGCCGTCGTGGCACGGCTCGTTGGCGAGGTGGCGACGGTGGGGTATCGGCCACCCACCACCAATATCCCACAGAACTATTTGGTGCGCCCCCGATTGTTCCCAAAAAAATGCCTCGGCTTCAGGACCCCACACGAGGTCTTCATGAACCAGCTACACTCTCGTCATAAGGCCGTTGCACTTCAGACTTGAATCCGCCCCATCAAATAGGCGGCCCACTTAAAGGTTATGCGTCTTCAATTAAGCTCACGCTATGAGCCATATAGTTCGTACCATATCCCATGGTATTCGGTGTCCTTTCGTCGCCACAATAGAGGTCTATTGTGATAATTCGCGGCTATGTTTATGTATTGACGAACGAAGGCTTGCCTGGCCTAGTCAAAGTGGGTTTCTCTTTGAAGGATCCAGCTGTTCGTGCCACGGAGCTTTCCACTACTGGTGTCCCTCATCCCTATGTTGTGGAGTACGACGTACTGGTTCTCAACCCGATTGATATTGAGCAGGCAGTTCATCATGCATTTCGCAAAGAGGGCCGCCATGAAGCCAAGGAATTCTTCCGAGTATCGGTGTCGGATGCCATCACCAAAATCAATCAGATGATTGTTGATCAAGGCAAGACGATCTTGCTTGAGAATAAACCGATGCAGTCTCAACCAAGCGGAACCGATTCCCAACAAGCCACACACGGCCGTACATCAAATTTGAATGCAATTTTCGGCAACGATGGGTTCTACTCGCAGGTGAAACCTGACGTCGCAGACCCAAGCAGTCCCGACCGGCAGCGTGTCAGTGGCACATTAGCTATCGGTGCCGAACCTGCCTTCGCCACAGAGCCAAAGGGACACCTGATTTGTCCGAGATGTAGAACGTTATACATCCACCGCACCCATTGCACTGCATGTCAGGTGGCGCTGGTGCCCCCAGCATCCATCATCGACACGGGGACCGCCTATTATTGCCCAGAATGTGGAAAGGAGTCGGATTGCGATAGTTTTTGCCGCCAGTGCCAGGCCAAGGTAGTTCGTAAGCGTTGAGATACGCGAGGCTTAAACCGAAAATGCCGTTCGTCGTGCTTCCACCGCTGACGCGTAGTTTCAACGTTGAAGCTGTAGGAAAACTACTTCCGGAAATTTCGAGATGGGGACCCAAGAAAGTCGACCTCGTAGAACGCTCTCTACGGGCCGGTCAGCAGGTGAGGAATGTTCAAGAGACCCCCAGAATGCCGGTAACTTAGCCCCCTCGCCGACTTTTTCTACAGCGTCGTTAGACATCAATGGCAACTATCGATCCGCATACCGCTGAGATTGCAGAATGGCAAGCCGTAGTTGGAAAGGCGATCGTGTCCTTCGCTGAGCTTGAGCTCATCACCTACAAGTGCTTGGCACACATTCCAATGGACCAGATATCCGAGACCTCTTCGCGCTTGCAATTCTCTCGCCGCGTAGACCTGATAGTAGAAATTCTCGAGGGTCGTTCTCCGCTCCCCAAGGCTGTCTCAGATTTTGTCGCCATGTTGAGGCGCGCCAGGGAGCTGGCACAGATTCGGAACGACATTGCGCACAACCCGGTAATGCTGAACGTCTTCGTGCACAAGGTCACAGGGGACGTATTGCTTGAGCAGTCAATTGCAGCGGCACGAGGTAACCGCTTCATCGATATCTCATCGGCCAAGGAGTTCGCCGCTGCTGTCGAAGATCTGGCAGCGTCTATGTGGCTCCAAATCGGAAAGGTTGCTGAATGCGCTGCCCCGGCATGGAAGAACTGATGTCTAAGATATTCATCGACGAACCACGATTAACTTCTTTGCGGGTCGCTTGAGCTTGTTGGCTTCCACCGCGCTCCGGTGAGCCGTACCGCGACGACTGACTTTCGTGGATTGTCGGACTAGGGCGAACGCTTGAAAGAAGCCCCGGTTGCCCCAAGTTCTCGTTCCTATGAACCTGAACTGGAAGCGGCCGCTGATCTACCTCCTGAGGATATTCCGGGACACCCATTAGCCGTACCGCCTTTGGTTCACGCAGAATGTGGGTATGAACAGACTTTCTCCACAGCTTCGTTAGGCCCCACAGAAGGTCGCCGTGCGGTTCGTTTGACAATTCCATTTACTGTAGCTACAGTAAAGGCGTGAGAATCGAGTTCGATCCAGCCAAGGACGCGGCGAACCAAGCGAAGCACGGTGTGTCTTTGTCTATGGCAGGCGAACTCGACTGAGACGCCGCGCTGGTGTGGGTTGATGAACGGTTTGAGTACGGCGAATCGCGAATGATTGCACTCGCTCCGCAAACCGAAATTCTGTACTGCGTGGCGTTTGTGGACCGAGGCGAAGTGCGAAGGGTCATCAGCCGGCGCCGCGCCAATCGTCGCGAGGTGAAGCATTATGTCGAAAATCTCTAAGCGTCCAACTGTCCTCATGCCCACCACGGAAGAGGACAAGGCTATTACTGCGGCAGCCAGAAGTGATCCTGACGCGCGGCCACTCACGCCAAAGCAACTGAAGGCTATGGTGCCGATCCGAGCCCTGCGTGGTCGTCCGAAGTCTGAAAACAAGAAGCTGCTTGTATCGGTGCGTTACAGCCCCGAGGTCGTTGCCTACTTCAAGTCAACCGGTGAAGGTTGGCAATCGCGAATGGATGGTGTGCTTCGTAAGTACGTGACGCGCCATTCCCGTAGCGCGTGAAAACAATAATTGCGCGTTCCGCCCGGCAATCATCTGGAGGCGCTGAAAGGAAGTCGCAAGGGTCAGCACAGCATTCGTATCAACGATCAGTGGCGCGTGTGCTTCGTCTGGACAGCGGAGGGCCCGAAGAATGTCGAGATCGCGGATTACCACTGAAGGAATTTGACCATGCGTACCGTTGCCCCTGTTTCTCCCGGCGAAATGCTGGCGCGCATTTCCCGGTGCCGGTTGCTGGCAGCCTGAGGAGATTGACGCGACGTACGTAACAACGTACCATTGGGTCTCTTCAGGAGATTCCACATGGTTACCCTTACCGCAAGCGAAGCGCGCGCCAATCTCTATCGCCTCATCGACCAGGCCGCCGAGTCGCATCAGCCGATTCACATTGCCGGCAAGCGAACCGGCGCCGTTCTTCTCTCAAGCGAAGATTGGGGCGCAATCCAGGAAACGTTGTATCTGCTTTCGGTTCCCGGCATGCGGGAATCCATCAAGGCGGGCATGGCCGAGCCGCTTGGCAAGAGTGCGAAAGCGCTTAAGTGGTGAGTTGGGAGGTTGTCTATTCGAAGCCTGCGCAGAAAGACGCGAAGAAGCTTGCTGCCGCAGGCCTGAAGCCCAATGCGCAGGAACTGCTGGTCGTTCTTGCCGTCGACCCGTTTCAGAATCCGCCGCCGTACGAGAAGCTCGTGGGCGACCTATCCGGTGCATATTCGCGGCGCATCAACATCCAGCATCGCCTGGTCTATGAAGTCTTTGCGAAGGAGCGAATAGTTCGCGTGCTTCGCATGTGGACGCACTACGAGTAATTCGGGGCAAGACCGCGGTTCCGTTCCGCTTCACTCACAGCGGCGTACCGCGACGACTGACTTTCCCCAGTCGCCCCTGCAAGCTTTTACTTGCATATTCTAAAGTCGCACTTTAGTATTTACACCATGTTTCCGAGACACCTTCAGGATCATATCGCCACGCTGCTGCGCCATTTCCCATGCGTGGCCGTAAGCGGCGTGCGCCAATCGGGCAAGACGACACTGCTCGGCAATCTCCCCGGTGACTGGCAGCGCTTCGACATGGAAAGCGCCGGCGACCGCGCGCAGGTTCTGGCCGATCCCGATCTGTTCCTGCGTCTTCATCCGCAAGGCGTGGTCCTCGACGAAGCGCAACTGGCGCCGCCCCTGTTCCCGGCCTTGCGTGTCGCCATCGACAAGCAGCGGAGCCTCAAGGGTCGTTTCGTCCTGTCCGGCTCCAGTTCGCCGGAACTGGCGAAGAACGTCGCGGAAACCCTGGCCGGCCGCATCGGGCTGGCCGAGCTGGCGCCGCTTTCGCTGGCCGAGGCGTACCGGCTGCCGGCATCGCCGCTCTATGAACTACTCGCGAACAAGGCCTCGCCGCAAGACATGGTTGCCGCCGGTTCGCCGCGCCTCGACCTGCGCCAGGTGCTGGAACACTGGTTTCAGGGCGGCTACCCGGAACCCTGGAGCAGCGATGACGCGGAATTCCGCCGGCTCTGGCATCGCCATTATCTCGATACCTATTTGATGCGCGACATCGGCGCGCTATTCCCTACCCTGAATCGCGACCGCTATCGGCAACTGATCCAGTTGCTATGCAATCTCTCCGGCACGATTCTCAACAACGCCGAGATTGCGCGTTCGCTTGGCGTTTCAGAACCCACGGTGCGCGACTGGCTGGCCATTGCCCACGGCACCTACATCTGGCGCCACCTGCCGGCCTGGGATCGCTCGCCGCACAAACAACTGGTGCGCCACCCCAAGGGCTGGCTGCGCGACAGCGGCCTCGTCCATCGCCTGCTCCAGATTCCGGATGCCGATGCGCTGGCCACCCATCCGCTGGCCGGTCGCTCCTGGGAAGCCTATGCCGGCGAATTGTTACTGCGGGGCTTTGCGGCGGCGGGCATCGAGGTTGCGCCGTACCACTTTCGCACGCGCGGCGGCGCCGAAGTCGATCTGGTGCTGACAGGAGAAGTCGGCACGCTGCCGGTGGAGATCAAGCTCGGCGCTGGGACGGAACCGCGTTCGCTGCGCGCGCTGGCCGAGTTCGTCGCCGAGCAGAACTGTCCACTCGGACTCGTCATCAATAATGACGAAAAACCGCGCTTGCTGGCCGAACGGATCCTCTCGATTCCCGCAGCGGCACTCTGACTGGGTGGAGCGGCCATTTTAGTCGCTCACGCTGAGGTGCGCGCTATGACAACCGATTGACTTGGGGTGCCGCTCTCCTACAATCCCCATAGCCACCGCCCTTGCGACGGTCAGGTCCAATGAGGTTTATCCGCCGACATGTTGCCGCCATCCTTGTCCGCTTCGGCGGATGAACAATCATCCGTCATCCGATGAAGTGATGGCGAACCGCTCATTCCACCGGGGCTGTGCTAAGGCCGCGTAGGCGCTCAATCAAAACGGTAGCCGTCTTCAAATGAAACTCCGCACCCTTCACGGAACGTCGGCCATTCTCATCGCCGCCTTTGCCTGCCTTCATGTCGCGAACCACCTTGCGGCCCTGGCGGGCGTCTCTTCGCACATCGCCTTTATGGAGGTTGCACGGAAGTCATACCGTCAACCTATCGTTGAATTCCCCCTTCTGCTTTGTGTGGCCTTCCAAGTTGCCAGTGGCCTTTGGTTCGTCATCCGCGGGTGGAAACAACGGCAGGGTGGGGTTGCGTGGCTGCAGGCAATATCAGGCGCCCTGCTCGCGTTCTTCCTGCTTGTGCATGTTGGGGCCGTTCTATATGGCCGCACGGTTCTCAATCTCGATACAAACTTCTACTTCGCCGCTGCTGGCTTTCATGTGCCGCCGAACAAGTTCTTCTTCGGGCCATACTATTTTCTCGCCGTCCTGGCACTCTTCACGCATCTGGGCTGCGCCGCCTATTGGCATCTTCAAGCGTCGCCGCCAAGAACTCGGGTGGTTGCCATCGCTTTGCCCATGCTCGTCGGTGGCGCCGTCTCTCTGCTCATCGTTTTGTCGCTTGCAGGCAAGCTGCGGCCAGTCGAAGTGCCCGCCAAGTACAAGGCCACGTACGCTCGCCAAGAGGGCTAATGCGGTCGACGGGACGACCGAGAGGCTGCGCTTTTTGGTTTCCTCGCGTCGCCCGCCAGCCGCTCAACTCAAGCGTCAGGTTTCACCAATGAATACATCCGCGAAGCGCGAAACCGGGAGCCGAAGCTCCCGCCGTGACAATCGATTGAACCGAAGTTCAAGCTCTCGGGTTTCGTCTGCGACGTCCGACAAAACCCAACATGCCGAGCCCAACCAGCATCATGCCGTAGGTCTCTGGTTCGGGTACGCTGGCAATAACTTGCGTGCCTGCCATACCCCGAAACGGATCGGTAAGGTATGTGCTATTGACCCCCACCGACTCACCCGAGGTCCCGGAAAACGAGCATTGCCCATTACTTGATTGCAGGCACCAGCCGGTAAGACTGTGAGACCCGATCGTGCCGTTGATGAAGAATCCGAAGTAGTTGCCGGAGCTGAAGTCATACGTCAACTCCTGCGATGTGGCCGTTACCTTCCCGCTACCAAAGAGGTAAGAATTCGTCGAGTTAAGGTCGAAGGTCGCAGCGCCACTATTCAGATGCAGATTCCATCCCGTAATGTCGCCGCCGCCGAGTACTCCCAATACCCCATCGGTTAGGATGCTGCCGGTGACACTGCCGGTGCCGATCGTCTGATCTACATTGTAAGTAATTGGCGCCGCGTAGCTGGCGGTTGCCCCCATCAGCGCTCCCGCGAGTATCAGAGCCAGTTTGGTCTTGTGCATGAGTTTCATCGTCCTTCCTTGAAGTAAGAATCGAAGCTGCCCACAGGGGGATACGACGGAAGCAAGCGTACCAACTGTTCGTGCAGTGCCAACGGCCCGTGTTGGGATGACATCCGCCTGCCGATCAGGCTAAGCCGCCATCTACCCAATGTCAATATGACCAAGGTATCAGCTTGGCGCCGCGTATTTCATCCGCTTCGAGGCTGAGCGGGCCAGGCTCGCGCTTCTTCGCGAAGGTGATGTTGGTTGCGCGGGGCCGAACGGATCCTCTCGATTCCCGCAGCGGCACTCTGACTTTCGCGGGCTTTTGATTACCGCGGCGCGGTGAGTACTTCGGGGCGCAGCACGGCGTCGAGTTGCTCGCGCGTCATCAGGCCCATTTCGAGCACCAGGTCGGTCACGCTCTTGCCTTGCGTCAGCGCGGCTTGCGCGACGCGGGTGGCATTCTCGTAGCCGATGTAGGGGTTGAGGGCGGTGGCGAGGCTGGCGGAGGTGCGCACGCGCTCGGCGAGCAATTCGCGGTTGGCGGTGATGCCGCGCACGCAGTTGGCGGCCAGGGTGCGGCAGCCGGCGGCCAGATGCTCGACGCTCTTGAACAGACTGTGGGCGATGATGGGCTCGAAGGCGTTGAGCTGGAGCTGGCCGGCCTCGGCCGCCATGGTGATGGTGACGTCGTTGCCGATCACTTCGAAGGCGATCTGGTTCACCACTTCCGGGATGATCGGGTTCACCTTGCCGGGCATGATGGACGAACCGGCCGCGCGCGGCGGCAGGTGGATTTCGTTGAGGCCGGCTTGCGGGCCGCTGGAGAGCAGGCGCAGGTCGTTGCAGGTCTTCGAGAGCTTGCAGGCGATGCGCTTGAGCACGCCCGAGAGTTGCACGAAGGCACCGCAGTCCTGGGTCGCCTCGATCAGGTTGGGCGCACCTTGCAGCGGCAAGCCGGAGAGCGCCGACAGGTGCTCGATGGCGAGCTTGGTGTAGCGGCGGTCGGCGTTGATGCCGGTGCCGATGGCGGTGGCGCCGAGATTGATCTCGCGGATAAGGGCGATGGCTTCGGCGAGCCGCGCTTCGTCTTCGCCGAGCATCACGGCGTAGGTCAGGAACTCCTGGCCGAGCGTCATGGGCACGGCGTCCTGCAACTGCGTGCGGCCGATCTTGAGGATGTCCTTGAATTCGTCGGCCTTGGCTTCGAAGGCGGCGCGCAGGCCGGCCATGGCGGACAGCAGGCTGCGAATGGCTAGGCAGGTGGCGACGCGCAGGGCGGTGGGATACACGTCGTTGGTGCTCTGCGACATGTTCACGTGATTGATCGGGTGCAGGTAGTCGTATTCGCCCCTGTTGCGCCCCAGCAGTTCCAGGGCGCGGTTGGCGATTACCTCGTTGGCGTTCATGTTGGTGGAGGTGCCCGCGCCGCCCTGGATCACGTCGACCACGAACTGCTCGTGCAGGCGGCCAGAGGCGATTTCCTGGCAGGCGGTGATGATGGCGTCGGCGCGCTCGGCGTCGAGTTGGCCCAGTTCCTTGTGCGCCAGTGCGGCCGCCTGCTTGACCAGCGCCAGCGCGCGCACCAGATCCGTACAGGCGCCGATGGGCTTGCCGCTGATCGGAAAATTTTCCAGGGCGCGCAGGGTGTGCACGCCCCAATAGACGTGCGCCGGGACTTCTTCCTCGCCCAGCAGGTCGTGTTCGATCCTTGTCGTCATGGCGAGCTAGCCGTTCAGCCGTTCGACCTGTTCGCGCAGGCGCTCGGGCTCTTCCAGGCGCAGCAAGCGGCTGACCTTCAGGGTTAGTTGCTCGGCGTCGGCCATCACTACCTGCTGCTTCACTTCGAGGATGCGCGAGGGATGCATGGAGAACTGGCGCAGGCCCATGCCGATCAACAGGCGCGTCAGTGCCGGATCGCCGGCCATTTCGCCACAGACGGCGACCGGAACGTCCATACGCGCGCCGGCGGCGATGGTCTGCGAGATCAGGCGCAGGACGGCCGGGTGCAACGGGTCGTAAAGGTGGGCGACGGCTTCGTCGGTGCGGTCGATGGCCAGCGTGTACTGGATCAGGTCGTTGGTGCCGAGCGAGAGAAACTGCAGGCGCTTGACGAAGGGGCCCAGCGCCAGCGCAGCGGCGGGAATTTCGATCATGCCGCCGACCTTCATGTTCTCGTCGAACTTGTGGCGGCTTTCGCGCAACTGCGCCTTGGCCTGCTCGATCATGGCCAGCGTCTGGTCGATTTCCGCTACGTGCGCGAGCATGGGAATCAGCAGTCGGATCTTGCCGTAGTGCGAGGCGCGCAGGATGGCGCGCAATTGCGTCAGGAAGATCTGCGGCTCGGCCAGGCAGTAGCGGATCGCGCGCAAGCCCAGCGCCGGGTTCGGCGCCTGCCGCTCGCTGCCGGAGAGCGCACCGGCGTTCTTGTCGCCGCCGATGTCGAGCGTGCGTATGGTGACCGGCTTGCCGGCCATGGCCTTGGCGACGGATTTGTAGGCCTCGAACTGCTCGTTCTCGTCGGGCAGCTCGTCGCGATTCATGAACAGGAACTCGGTGCGAAACAGGCCGATGCCGTCGGCACAGACATCCTTCACCTGTTCGATGTCCTGCGGCAGTTCGATGTTGGCATAGAGGGCGATATCCTCGCCGTCGAGCGTCGACGAACGCGCCGTGATCAGCCGCTTGAGCTTGGAGCGTTCGAGCTCAAGCTCGGTCTTCCTGAGTCGGTATTCTTCCAACACCCGCGCGTCCGGCTCGACGATCAGGACGCCGCGCGTGCCATCGATGATGACCAGGTCGTCCTCGCGCACCAGCGGCCGGGCGTGGTGCAGGCCAACCACGGCCGGGATGTTCAGGCTGCGGGCGACGATGGCGGTGTGCGACGTGGCGCCACCGAGATCGGTGACGAAGCCGCCGATCTTCAGGGTCTTGAACTGGATGGTGTCGGCGGGCGACAGATCGTGGGCGACGATGATCAGGTCTTCGTCCTTGCCGCGCTTGGCCACCTTGCGCGGCTTGCCCATCAGCGCCTTGAGCACGCGCTCGACCACCTGCACGACATCGTGCTTGCGCTCGCGCAGGTAGCTATCTTCAATCTCGTCGAACTGCTCGACCAGCAGTTCCATCTGCTGCACCAGTGCCCACTCGGCATTGCAGCGGCGCTCGCGGATCAGATCCTTGGGCAGTTCGGAAATCAGCGGGTCGTCGAGGATCATGGCGTGGATGCCGACGAAAGCCGCCAGTTCGGACGGCGATCCCGGCCCCGAGGCTTCGCCGCGCAGCGCTTCCAGTTCAGTGCGCACGGTGGCGACAGCCGCCGCAAAACGTTCCACCTCCGCCGGCACGGACTTGTCCCGCACCTTGTAGTGCGCCACCTCCAGCGTGGCATGCGAAACCAGATGCGCCCGGCCGATGGCGATGCCGGAAGAAACTGCCAGGCCGTGCAGCGTGAAGCTCACTCGGCTTCCCCGAATCTGTCGGCGATGAGTGCGGTGAGCGCGGCAAGTGCTTCTTCGGCGCGATCGCCTTCGCAATCGACGATCACCATCGAACCCTTGCCGGCGGCCAGCATCATGACGCCCATGATGCTCTTGGCGTTGATGCGGCGGCTACCTTTTTCCATCCAGACCTCGCAGGGAAAGCTGCCGGCCAGCTGGGTAAGCTTGGCCGAGGCACGGGCGTGCAGCCCAAGCTTGTTCACGATTTCAACTTCCGCTTTCGGCATCGCCTTCTTCCTACATTTCGATTACGCCGTCGCGCCCGCCCGCGATGGCTTTGGTGAGCAGTGTTTCCATGCCCTTGTCGCGGTAGGTGAGCGCCCGCAGCAGCATGGGCAGATTGACCCCGGCGATGCCTTCGATTTTGCCCGGTTTGAGAAGTTTCATGGCGATGTTGGCCGGCGTGGCGCCGAAGATGTCGGTCATCACCAGCACGCCTTCGCCGCTATCCACCAGCGTTAGCATCCGCTCGGCCAGCGGCAGGGCATCGAGCGGATCGTCCTGCGCCGAAACGCCAAGCTGGGCAATCTGCGGCGGCCGCGTGTTGAGCACGTGGCAGGCACACTGGATCAGCGATTCGCCGTAGCTGCTGTGGGTGATGAGAAAGAGCCCGATCATGGCGTCAATTCTAACTTGAGGCGTGCGCGCATGGCGTCGGTCATCTCGATCTTGCCAGCGCTATCGACGCGCAGAACTTGCGTCACGCCAAGCTTGTCCGCCAGGCGCCGCCAGTCGGCACCGGCAATGAAAAGCGGCTTGCTGGCGACGTCCGACCACATGCCGGCCTCGCCGTTGCCGAAGCCCGGCGGGATCAGGACCGTCACGGCCTCGGTGCCGGTACTCGGCCAGCCGGTGCGCGGGTCGATCAGGTGGCAATAGCGTTTGCCGTCCAGTTCGAAGAAGCGCTGGTAATCGCCCGAGGTGCCAATCGCTTCGCCGTCGCGCAGTTCCAGCGTCGCCATCGGCGTTGGCTGGCGCGGATCCTGGATGCCGACGCGCCAGGGCGTGCCGTCCTTGCTGCCCAGCGCCATGACATTGCCGCCGATGTTGATCAGCGCGTTGGCGATGCCGTGCGCCTTGAAGATGGCCGCAGCGCGGTCGAGCGCGACGCCCTTGAGGTAGCCGCCGAAGTCGAGCGCAGTGAATGTGCTACGCGGCGTACCGTCACCACTGACTTTCAAACCATCGATCTTGAGGCTGCCGATCGAAGGCTTGGCGTGCACCAGTTCAGCCAGCTTCGCCGCATCCGGCAACTGCGGCTTGAACGTGTCGTCGTGAAAACCCCAGAGCTCGACCAGGCGGCCGATGCCGGGATCGAACAGGTACTCGCCCTTGGCCGCAGCCTCCTGCGCCTCGCGGATGAAGCCGGCGAACTCGGGCGTGACTTCCAGCGGCCGGCCGGCCGCGAGCGCGTTGTTCAGCACCGTCATTTCCGAAGGCTGCCAGGCATGGTAGGTCCGGTGCAGGCGGTCGAACTCGCGCAGCACTTCGGCTGCTGCCGCATGCGCCTTGGCCTCCGGTTCGCCCCAGACCAGGACCTCGACACGCGTACCGAAAACGTAGGATTCCTGCGAATGCAGCGACGGGTGGCTACAGGCCGTGGCGAGCAGCGCCAGAAAGACAAGAATGAGCGGCCTGAAGCGGGGGAATTGACGCATACGGGTAGGGGCTACGCGTGCCTGCTCTTGCCAAGGAATCCGCAAATGGCGACGCAGAACAGCAGCGTGAAGAAGCCGAGCGACCAGTCGGCGATGGAAAGGCCGAGAAATTTCCAGGCCGGGTCGGAACACAGGCCACTGGCCTTGAACAGCAGGGGAATCTCATCGCCGGCCCAGTCGACCAGTTCTTCCCACCAGGTCATGCGGCCGGAGCAACTGGTGTCGGGCGCGAAACGCTGAATCCAGACCTGGTATCCCGCGACGAAAATTCCCGTGCCGGCCGCCGCCAGAATCGTGGTCAGCATGACGGGGCGAAGCGGGTGGCGGGCGAGCGGAAGGCCAAGCAGCGCCAGCAGCGCCAGCAGCAGGTAAAGCATGCGCTGGACGATGCACAGCGGGCAAGCGGCCAGCCGCATGAATTCCGCCATCAGAACGCCACCGGCGACCAGCGCAACGGAGATGGCCAGCACAACAAGAAAGGGCGCCCGCGGGCGCCGCATGAGTTCACGTAGTTGCATCAGTAGATCATTCCGGTTCGTGGTTGCGCTCTTCTTGCTCGCGGCGACGGGTCAATTCGGCTTTTTCGGTGTTTTGTGCAGTTGGACAGTGCTGGTGTTGCGCGGTTCATCGCTGAAGTG
>PMIH01000028.1 GCA_003158255.1 Rhodocyclaceae bacterium | reverse complement strand
TCGAAGCGCGCATTGTTCGTGGAGTACGTCAGCGTCGCGCTCTTGGCAAACCAGGGGATCAAGCCCCACTGGCCGGCGACAAGCGCTCGATCGCGATCGTCAGTACCGCGGATGAATGGACCCTGCGCACGGGGGAAGATTTCTTTTCGCCCGCGCCACGGATTGTTGTTATGCCGGCTGATGTGCCAGAAGCGCTCTATTTCCGCCTCGTCCGGCGTGACGTAACGGTTGCACATGTATGAAGTCTAGCTCTGCCGCTGCTCCCGGCACGGCTTCCGCTCTACACACAGGTCGCTCTGGAGTATGCAACGCCCCTTATCACACCAATGTTGCCGCCCGCAGGACTGCCTCCACGACCGTGCCAGCGTCGAGCGCAGCCCTCCCCTTGAGGACCACCCCCAGTTCCATCTGCGTATTCCGACGCAACGTGACCGCTGATTCCGAAATAGTGTGACCGGTGATTCCGAGGGTGTGACCGTGCGTTCCGAAATAGTCGTGACCGAATTTCGAGGTTTGTCGGAATCGGCGGTCACGATGTCGGAACTGCCGGTCACGCTGTTGGAACGAGCAGTGGATGTGTGGCAAAGACGTTTAACCAAACGGCTACCCTCCCGGGATTTTTACGGGAAACGGGATGCCGACGGAACGGATTGCCATGCACAGGATCAAGGAGCTGTTGCGGCTCAAGTACGAATGCGCGCTGTCGTTCGAGCGGATCGCGCGTGCTTTGAAGATTTCCAAAGGCGTCGTCGCCAAGTACGTCAAGGCGGCGGAAGTGGCCGGACTCGACTGGCCGGCGTTGCAAGCGCTGGACGAGGAAGCGCTTGAACGGCGACTGAATCTTCGCCACGGACGTGGCCCGGCGCAGCGGTACGTCGCGCCGGACTTCGCGCGCGTGCATCAGGAACTCAAGAGGAATGGCGTCACCCTGGCGCTCCTCTGGGAAGAGTATCGGCAGGCGCAGGGCGAGGCGAGCTACCAGTACTCGCGCTTCTGCGATCTCTACCGCGAATTCGCCAAGCGTCTCAAGCGCTCGATGCGGCAGATTCATCGCGCTGGCGAGAAACTGTTTGTCGACTTCGCCGGCGACACCGTGCCGATCATCGATGCCGGCAGCGGCGAGATCCGGCGCGCGCACATCTTCGTCGCCGTCCTCGGCGCCTCGAACTACACCTACGCCTGTGCCACGGCCGCCGAAACGCAGGCCGACTGGCTCGGTGCCATCGGTCGGACGCTCACCTTCATCGGTGGCGTTCCCGAACTGATCGTCCCCGACAATCCACGTGCCCTGATCGGCGACGCCAACCGCTACGACCCCAAACTACAGCGCGCCGTTGCCGAATTCGCCGCCCATTACAGCACCGTGATCCTGCCGGCACGGCCCTACCGTCCGCAGGACAAGGCCAAGGTCGAAGTCGGCGTGCAGATTGTTCAGCGCTGGATCCTCGCCCGCCTGCGCAACCGGCGCTTCTTCAGCCTAACCGAACTCAATGTCGCCATCGCCGGACTTCTGGCGGATCTCAACCGCCGGCCGTTCCGGAAACTGCCCGGCTGCCGCCAGGATGCTTTCGATACCCTGGACCGTCCGGCCCTGCGGCCGTTGCCGGTGACGCCATTCCAGGTGGCGCAGTGGAAGACGTGCAAGGCCAACATCGATTACCACATCGAAGTCGACGCGCACTATTACAGCGTACCCAATGCGCTGGTGCGCCAGGAGATCGATGTCCGGCTGACGATCGGATCGGTCGAGTGCTTCGTTCGCGGCAAGCGCGTGGCCGTGCATGCGCGCAGCTATCGCCGCGGCGTGCACACCACCTTGCCCGAACACATGCCAGCCTCGCACCGGGCGCATGCCCAGTGGTCGCCGGGCCGGATGCTCAACTGGGCGACGACGATTGGTCCGCGCACCGGCGATGTGGTGCACTACCAGCTCGAATCGCGTCCGCATCCTGAACAGGGCTACCGCGCCTGCCTCGGGATCATGCGCATGGCCGGCCAGTACGGCAAGGATCGCCTGGAGGCGGCCTGCGCCCGCGCCGTTGCGCTCGGCGCGATGCGCTACCGCTCGGTTGCCTCGATTCTCAAGGCCGGGCTGGACCGGCAGCCACTTCCCGAGCAATCCCAACCCGAGTTGCCTTTGCCGGCTCACGGCAATGTCCGCGGCAGCACGTATTACCACTGACCCACGAAAGGAGTTTCATGCTTGCCCATCACAGCCTGACCCAACTGAAGTCCCTGCGCCTCGACGGCATGGCGCGCGCGTTTGAAGAACAAATGGCGCAACCCGGCTGCGCCGAGCTGTCGTTCGAGGAGCGCATCGCCATGATCATTGATCGTGAGGTGTCGTGCCGCGACACGAAGCGAGTTGATCGTCTGCTCAAGCAGGCGAAGCTCAAGACGAGCAGCGCCTGTCTGGAGGATGTCGATTACCGCGCTGGGCGCGGACTGGAGCGAAAGCTCCTCGCTGCGCTCGGCTCCGGCGACTGGATCCGCCATCACCACAATTGCCTGATCACAGGCCCGACCGGCAGCGGCAAGACTTGGCTTGCGTGTGCTTTGGGCAATGCAGCTTGCCGGCAAGGGCTGTCGGTCCAGTATGTTCGCCTGCCGCGTCTGTTCGAGGAATTGCGCATCGCCCATGGCGATGGCAGCTTCGGCAAGCGTTTGTCGGCGCTGGCGAAGATGGATCTCCTGCTGATCGACGATTGGGGACTGGCGCCGCCGTCGGCGAAGGAACGATCCGATCTGCTCGAAGTGCTCGACGACCGCGTCGCTGCGCGCTCGACGGTGATCACGAGCCAGTTGCCCGTCGAGCACTGGCACGAGTATCTGGGCGAACCCACCTTGGCTGATGCCATCCTCGACCGGCTTCTGCATTCAGCACACAAGCTCGCCCTGACGGGCGAGTCAATGCGAAAGAAGGTGAAGTCGTGAGTCCCGCACATCGAACACGGGTTCCCCACAGGCGACCGCCCGCCAGCGTTAGAGGCGCGCTGGCGGTCGCCTATGGACAACCCTGCGCCACGTCATCATGACCGACAGCGGTAGAATTTGAACACCACGCATCCGCGCCCACCCATCGGTCACCATCGTCGGTGCAGCCGGTCACGATCATCGGAATGCGCATCGCAGTAGGCGGTCCGCCAGCC
>PMIH01000006.1 GCA_003158255.1 Rhodocyclaceae bacterium | reverse complement strand
CGGAGACGAGACATTCTCCGCTGCAGCCTCGGCGGGAACGGCATAGCTCCCGGATGGGTTGCCAGCAGCCGGAGCGGGGTCTGGTGGCTGATAGTTGGCACCATGCATCATGCGCAAGAGAAATACAGCCATCTCAGCCCGCGTTACGGGATTGTCAGGGCAATAGCGCAATGGACTCGTTGCGCAACCTGTCGTCATACCCTCCGACCTGAACCGATTAACCCAATCTTTGGCCCAGCTGCTGTCGGCAACGTCGGCAAACGCATTGACCGCTACCGGCGGTACATAGTTGCTGCCATGCAGTGCCCTGAGAATGAATACGGCCAACTCTGCGCGGGACACAGACTGATCCGGGCAGTAGCGTAATGGGCCCTGGTTGCATCCAGACGTAATGCCTTCGCTGTACAGCTGGGCAACCCAGTCCTTTGCCCAGTAGTTGCTCGCCACATCGGCGAACGGGGACGTGACGACGGGCGGTTGATAACCGACGTCATGCGTCGCGCGCAGCAGGAATACCGCCATTTGGGCACGACTCACTGTGTCCGATGGGCAGTAGCGGAGTGGATTGCTGGCGCATCCTGTACTTACGCCTTCCGCGGCAAGCTCATCAATCCAGGCGGCAGCCCAGTAACTGCCCGGGACGTCCGCGAATGCCGTAATGGCGGCACTGCCTGTCAGCGGGTATGCCAAGAGCGATACCAGGATCGAAATACTGGCGACAAATGCCCGCCATTCTTCAAGAACTGTCGCGTGCGTGGCCATTTCGTCTCCGTGCTCTAACTCGTTTCAATGCAAATTATGGTGGGCACATTTGCCGAAACATGGCTGTTGCCCACTCACGACACCGTCATCGTATTCGGTTTCGTGAAGCTGTACCGAGAATATGTGATGGTCTTGCATAGGCAATCGACGGAGACGGGCTTGGCCTAGAATGTGTTCGGTCACAGGGTGGACGAGGGTTGCCATGACTACGATTTCCGCGTTGCGCATCGGTAGACAGGGGTTGTTCGCCGGCCTTGCCTTGCTTGCTGTTTTGTTACCGACACCGGTCAACGCGGCCGCCACAGCCTTTACCGATGTTCCCGCCAGCCACTGGGCGGCACGCTGGATCGATCAACTCGCCACCGAAGGCATCACCACTGGTTGCGCGGCCGACGCACTCCGCTTCTGCCCGGCGAACACCGTGAGTCGCGCCGAGATGGCAGTGTTCCTGCTGCGCGCGCTGCACGGTGCCGCCTATGTGCCACCGGTCGCGGCCAACGTGTTTGCCGACGTGGACATCGGCAGTTGGAGCAAGGACTGGATCGCCCGACTGTACAGTGAAGGCATCACGATCGGCTGCGCGCAGAGTCCGCTTCGCTACTGCGCGGCCGGCCTAGTGTCACGTGCCGAGATGGCAGTCTTTCTTCTGCGCATGATGCATGGTTCCGCCTATCTGCCGCCGGTGCTCGGCGAGTGCCGGATATTTCCCGCCAACAATATCTGGCGTCATCGTGTGGACAGCCTGCCGGTCCATGCGCGTTCCAGCCAGTGGATAAGTTCCATCGGGGGCGGAACCGGCTTCCACATGGACTTCGGTTCCGGCACCTGGGATGGCGGACCCATCGGCATTCCCTTCAACTACGTTACGGGTTCGCTGGTCGCCAAATCCACCGTTGGTTTCTACTACCCAGATGAATCGGATTCCGGCCCTTATCCGATCCCGGCCAGTCCATTGCGCGAATATGGGTCCGACCACCACATCCTGATCGTCGACCAGGAAGCGTGCGTCCTGTATGAGTTGTACGACGCAGCCTCGGGAACTTCCGGCTGGAGTGCCGGTTCGGGTGCGATCTGGGACCTGCGTTCCAATGCCCTGCGGCCCGCTGACTGGACCTCGGCCGACGCTGCCGGCCTACCCATGTACCCCGGGCTCGTCCGTTACGACGACGTCGCCTCCGGCGCCATCAATCATCCGCTGCGCTTCACTGCCGCCTCGACTGACAGCTACATCTGGCCGGCACGCCACCTCACCGACGGCACGCCTCGCGTGCTTAGCGCCACGCCGCCGATGGGGGCAATCTTTCGGCTCAAGGCATCCTACGACATCTCTGGATTCCCCGCGCCGATGCAGGTCATCCTCACCGCCATGAGGCAGTACGGCATCATCCTCGCCGACAACGGGTCGAACTGGTATGTCAGCGGCGCGCCCGACGAGCGCTGGGACAACGACATGCTGCATCTGCTGGACGTGCTGACCGGCGACGACTTCGAGGCAGTGGACACTTCCGCCCTGATCGTGAATCCGGATTCTGGCGCTACGCCATAGACTGGGTAGTCCCTGTTGCGAGATGCCGCGAATGGTCGCGACCAGCCGTACCGCTAGGGCTGACTTTGGTCGACTGGCCTGCTGCCGGTTCGGTCGACACCGACCTGATCCTCTAAGAGTTCGGCAACAGCCCTCGCCCTTACTCGTCAATTCCCACCACATCGCCAGCCTCGAATTCGTCCGGTACAGTGCCGTCGCCAATACCGGTGACCATCGCCGCCATGGTGGCGCTCTCCTTGACGAAATACTCAGCGCTAATGGGATCATAGAAGATGCCACTCACACCCTTCAATTGCAGGGGTTGCCGGTGCCGGTATCCACGTTATTGGTCCAGGTCACGTTCGTCAGTGCTGTGTCACCAGTGTGATACCAAGTGAACCAGACTCCGGAGGCATCAGTATAGTTATAGCCGAAATTAACATTCTCCATAGTACCTGGTCCAGACGTACTCTGAGCACCGTCATAAATAACTGCGGCTGCAACATAGTAGTCAGAATTATGAGTGCTAGTAGCACACGTAGATTGCGGGCCTTGGGCTAGTACAACGTTGTGGTCGTCGGTAGTACCGTTAATATCCGTACTATTCGCTTCAACTGAATGCGGTGCAGTTAGATTGGAACTCCCGCTGTTATAGAAAGGCAACACATAGGTATTAAATTGCCCAGTGTAATTAATCGTACCTGTACCGGAATACATGTACTCAGCTTCTCCATGAGCACACGAATCGCCGCATGAACCAAAATTAGAAAAGAGATTGTATTTTTCCACCATCGTTGATGTAGGCGTGGTGCCCGACATCTGAATGATCTTCGCATCGAAATTGTGAAAATAGTTGTACTCGAGGGTGACGTTGCCCTGGCAGCAAATGGGCGCATTCACTGCAAAGCCGCTGCCGCCGGTTACGCCATAGGGTGCCAAGCCGTCGTATTCATTGTTCCTGTAAACGAACGCCCCGCCGCTACCCAAGTTGGTGAGTTGGGCAATCGGAAAGAACGTGATGCTCGACGACATCGCCTGTTGTTTGCTGTTTTGCACGGTCGTCGTGCAACCCGTGCCCGTGACATTGATGACGAGCGCGGTGCCGTGCAGAGTGAAATCGAAGCCGTCCAGCATAACGTTGCAGCCGGTGACCGTGACAGTTTGTCCGGAGAAGGTCGCACCGGCAGGAAGGTTGGAGGCACTAGTGGGATCCTTCAGTACCGTGCCGCTCGGCACACCGACGTAATAATCCACCCCCGGCATGTTCCAGGGCGTGGCGGCGTTGTGCGGCGTGGCCTGATATACCGTCGGGACGATTGAGCCGCCCGAACCAGCACCAGCACCGGTCGGAACGGCAATCGTCGGCCGTCCGGTGTAGTGCGTGCCCTGATTGGTGATCGTGTATTGCAATCCGGCTCGACCGCCCAGCGCGCCGTTGGCTACGGTGATGGTCCCGGTGGCACCCGAGCCACCTCCGCCCGAGGCGGTCCAGGTATAGGTGCCGTTCGTATAACCCGAGCCCGGCAGGATGTTGAGCGCGGTGACCTGTTGCACGTCGAGAAGGTGCGGTAGCTGAGGCGTCCCTGCGGGTGCACCGGAGCAGCCATCTGGGAGCGCCGCGCCATGCGGGCAGAACGACGAGATGAACGCGCGGGCAAGGAACACGGCCATTTGGTCGCGACTCAGCAACTGGTTGGGGCAGTACTGGCCGTTCCCGCACCCGCTCGTCACACCGAGTTCGTGCAGACGCTTGATGTATTTGCAAAACGGGTGGCTTACCGGAACGTCAACGAACGGAGCCGAAACGCAACCAGCCGCCGGCTCTCCTTCAACAGCGCGCACCAACAGAGCGGCTGCCTGTTGTCGATCCACCGCCAAGGCGGGGCAGTACTGGCTGTTTCCGCACCCGCTCGTTACACCAAGGTCGTGCAGGCGCTGGATGTATTTGCAGAATGGGTGACTCACCGGAACATCGGTGAAGGGCGCGGAAACGCAGCCGGCAGCCGGTTCTCCTTCCATCGCCCGCACTAGAAAGGCCGCCATTTGCTGTCGGTCGACAATCAAGGTTGGGCAGAAATTGCCACCGCCGCAGCCGGTGGTGATGCCCGCTTGGCGAATCGCCTCGATCTGGGCGTAGGCCCAGAAACTTGGGGCAACATCGAGAAAGCTTGCCGCCGATACCGGTTGCGCCAGCAGGACGCAAATCGGCAATATCGCCATGGCAAATCGGCGACAGACTCGCACTGCAAACGACGGGAACCTGATGAACGGCATGGCGGATCCATATTTGTTGAGGTGGCCTACCCTATCGATCGACCAACAACGAGCGGCTATTCTTCGGGCTGAGCGGGCATTTGGTTCGTCATGGTGAGTCGGCGCGAATCAACCTTACAGCGCCTCCAATAACTCCGCCTTCTTCTTTGCATAGTCTTGAGCCGAAATCGCACCCGCATCCAACAGTTCCTTTAGTCGGAGGAGACGAGTCTTGGGATCGCTTGCATTTACCGGTCCCATGATGAGACTCTCATTACTTACCCCTCCCTACCCTGCTCAACTATTATTGGATTTATGATTTGCCTATGGCAAAGGCAATACTATTGGCATTTTTCTTTGCCAATACTTTCATTGCCACAGTGATGGGCGTTGATTTGGATCAAGCTTTGTTCGGTATTCACTCGGCCGTGGACTCATCCGCCAACAACTGCTGCCTAGCCGATTACATCGAATGGTTTTACAACTGGACTCGACGACAGTCAACACACGGTTATGTCAGTCCAGTACAGTTCGAGAAAACTCAAGGCGCTTAGACCGCAGTCCATCGAACCGGCAGCAGCCCAATCTGGTCAATTCGCCTGGCGGGTATGCCGATGACCAATGCATTAGCCATTCATTGCCACACGATTCGTTTCCTTGGTGATAGCCGATCCAGGCTAGTCACTCTAGTCCTGCGACTTCTGCTTGTCACACTGGTTGCCTCACAAGGTATTGGACAGACGCTTGCGGCAGCAAACGATTATCCGCTCCAGGTTGCTATCGAAAAGACAGAAGGGCGCGATCAATTTGTCGCCTACAACCGTGGGGCAGCGCCGGTATTCATCTCTGCCTCGCTTTCGGAACCAATCAATACAGCATCTGATCGGCGCTGGCCGCTCCAAGTCCTGGTGCCGCCAAAGCAGAGTCGGGTTCTTGCTACGTTGTTCGCGGCAGACCCCCGATCCAGCTACCGCTTCGAATATCACTATGTATTCTCTATCGGAGACCCTTCGGCAGTTCACGATCCGCACGCGCTATACCGATTGCCGTTTGCTGATGGTCTAGCGTTCCCAGCCGCACAAGCGCATGGTGGAAAAATTACGACGCACACGGCGTTGAATAGCACGTATGCAGTGGATATCACCATGCCGATTGGTACCCCAGTTGTCGCGGCAAGGCCAGGAACGGTCATAGAAGTTGAGCAAAGCTACCGGGAAGGTCGATTTGATCCATCACTGGCGGAGAAGGCGAATCGAGTCGTAATCCTTCATGCCGACGGCACCATGGCAGAATATGTGCACCTGTCGTTTGGGCGAGTATTTGTGACTCCCGGTCAGACGGTCTCGGCTGGACACCGACTTGGCGAATCTGGGAACACTGGCTACTCGTCGGAACCGCACTTGCATTTTGCGGTGGTACGCAATAGTGCGCTCCCCGATGGGCGTGGTCAGCACATCTCAGTGCCGTTTCTCTTCTATGTCGGCAATCCACCCGAGACATTCGTGCCACACCAGGGGCAACGATTGACCGCACATTACTTGCGGTGAGACTGGGCACTGCGCAACCCAGCAATCGCGCCATCTTAGGAATTGTTGCTTGTGCTTGGACTGATGTCTTCTGGACTGCTGCTGATTCGGAAGGCCCATACCCGGGCTTCTTCAGGTTCGGCAACAGGCTTTGCCCCTACTGGTCGATCCCCACCACGTCGTCAGCCTCGAATTCGTCTGGCACNNCGGTGGCGTGTCGGGTGAGTGGTCATACGGACTCGATATCGAAGAAGGTGGAGGGGTGTTGATGCCGTTTCGGAGTTGAGCCAGCATGCCGACTGCCCAATGAGCCAAGTATGGAAGCGGAATAGGTTTCGCTGGAGTCGCGCCAAGATGATCCGGCTGGCTCGCACACAACTCGGCGCACTACACGATTGGGCTCAATCTAGCCTCGGCACCAACAGGCGTAGTCTCGCTAGAGATCCCACTACTTCATGAGTGTGGGCCAACTCACGTAGCCGCTTTGGCATTTATGTCTTTAGCCTGGCCAATTTTACCTTATCGGCCGTCACCTTGATAGAGTCAACAGAGAAGGTGAACGACTGCCGCGACGCGAAAGACGACAAGTTTCTCGAATTGGCGCTGGCGGCAAGAACCGATATTCTCGTGTCGAGCGATATTCATCTATTGGAACTTAATCCCTATCGAGGTATTGAGATTATCAAGTTGCCGGATTGGAAGGTGCAGTATTTAGATACGCAGAAATAGCGACGGCTTTATGTATAATGGCCTCTATCTACCAAGGAGATGCCATGTCTTCCCTTAAGGAATTACTGGAACAACGGGCTGCGCTGGATGCCGCCATTGCGGAAACCAGAAATCGTGAAGCCGCTAAAGCCATTACCTCTATTCAGACGATTATTGCGGAATATGGCCTGACAAAAGAGGACATTTTCGGTAGCAAGAAGAAAGGCCAGCCGCCAGGGAAAGTGGCGGCCAAATACCAGAATCCGGCAACCGGTGAAACCTGGACAGGACGCGGACGGGCGCCGAAATGGATCGCAGGGCAAGCACGGGAACAGTTCCTGATTGCCTGACAACACCTTCGCCGTTCTCCCGTCTCTACGTCAAAAGCGGCAAGATGCTCAAATGGCGCCCGCACCAGGATTAATGCCCGTGCTAGCAGCCTGTCGGACTTGAATCTGGCCGGCGGGGTGATTCCGCGATCCGGAACGAATCGGCGCGTTTCAGGCTGAAATCAGGTCGTTTTGCCATGGAAACGTGATGCCCTTGTTCTATTGCCCTACTGTGGACGCAATACGGCCATGCGCTTCAAATTCCACGCGAGGCAGACCAGCGTCCATTCGTTCTGGACA
>PMIH01000197.1:461-4129 GCA_003158255.1 Rhodocyclaceae bacterium | reverse complement strand
TTCATCAGCCTGCTCAACCTGCTGATGGCATTCACCGGACAGCGCGACTGAACGTCCCAAAAGTCAGTCGTGGTGGCACGCCGCCTGCGGGCGGCGTTTTGCTTTCTAGCGTTCGAACAGCGCGATCGACTCGACGTGCGAGGTGTTCGGAAACATGCTGGCGATACCGGCACCGCGCAGCGCATAGCCTTTCTCGTGCACCAGGATCGCCGCGTCGCGCGCCAGCGTGGCGGGATTGCATGACACGTAGACGATTCGCGCTGGACCGGATTCACCGAGGGAGTTGACCACCTCGACCGCGCCTTCACGCGGCGGATCGATCAGCAGTTTGTCCAGCTTGCCGAGCGCGGCGAGGCTTTCTGGCGTCGCCTGGAACAGGTTGGCGACGTGAAATTCGCAGCGGGCTGCAAGCCCATTCAATTCCGCATTCGCGCGGGCACGGTCGACCAGTGCCTTGGCGCCTTCGACGCCCACCACGGTCGCGCCAAGCGCGGCGATCGGCAGCGTGAAATTGCCCAGGCCGCAGAACAAATCGGCGATGCGCTCGCCCGGCGCCGGCTTCAGCAGGCTCATCGCGCGGCGCACCAGCATGCGGTTGATACCGTGATTCACCTGTGTGAAATCGGTCGGCCGAAAACGCAGCGCGACGCCGAAATCGGGCAGGCTGTATTCGAGCGGTGGCGCGTCGAGCGGATGGAACAGCGCCGCAGAATCCGGTCCGCTGGGTTGTAGAAACCAGCTGATGCGATGCTGGTCGGCAAACTGACGCAAGCGCTGTTCATCATCGGCCGTCAGCGCCTCCAGATTTCGCAGCACCAGCGCGCACTGCTCGTCGCCGACGGCGACCTCGATCTGCGGCAAGCGATCCGGCGTCGACATGCCGGCAATCAATTCCTTCAGCGGCTCGATCAGGTCGGAAACCACTGGCGGCAGTACCGCGCACGAATTCATCACCGCCACATAGCTGCTGCGCTTTTCGTGGAAGCCAACCAGCACGCCGCCCTTCTTGGCGACGTAGCGCACCGACAGCCGCGCCCGGTGGCGGTAGCCCCAGGCCGGGCCGGAGATCGGCGGGAAAATGGTTTCCGGCTTCAGCCGCGCCAGATGCCAGAGCGCATCTTCCAGCACCCGTTGCTTGGCTGCCGTCTGCGCCATCGGCTCCAGATGCTGCATGCTGCAACCACCACAGACGCCGAAGTGCGGACAGTGCGGCGTCACCCGCTGGCTGGATACCTTGATGATGCGCACCGCCTGTGCCTGCTCGTAGTTCGGCTTGCGGCGAAAACTCGAATACTCGACCCATTCGCCCAGCAGCGCACCCTCGATGAAAATCACCTTGCCATCGACGTGGGCGACACCGCGTCCTTCGTTGTCCAGCGATTCGATGAGGGCTTCCGGCATGACAATTCCCGAAAAAGGGCGCCATTATGCCCGACGCCGGGGCTAGAATCGCCGCGTTCCAACAGTGCCGACGCTCATGGACAAACAACCGCTTACCCTTCTCGGCGGCCTGACGGCCGAACAATTCCTCGCCGAATACTGGCAAAAGAAGCCCTTGCTGGTCCGCGGTGCCCTGCCCGGCTTCACCGGCCTGCTGACGCGCGACGAGATGCTCGGTCTGTCCGGCCGCGACGACATCGAGTCGCGTTTCGTCTCGCAGGCCGGCGGCTGGACCATCGAGCACGGCCCGTTCTCGCGCGCCGCGCTGCGCCGCAAGGCCAAGCCCTGGACGGCGCTGGTGCAGGGACTCAACATGGCGCTGCCGGCTGGCGACGAAATGATGCGCCGCTTCAATTTCATCCCCTACGCGCGCCTCGACGACCTGATGGTCAGCTACGCCACCGACGGCGGCGGTGTCGGCCCGCACTTCGACAGTTACGACGTCTTCCTGCTTCAGGGCATGGGCAAGCGGCGCTGGCGCATCGGCAACCAGATGGACCAGACGCTGATCGAAGGCCTGCCGATCCGCATTCTCAAGCATTTCCGGCCGGTGCACGACTGGGTGCTCGAACCCGGCGACATGCTCTATCTGCCGCCGGAATGGGCGCACGACGGCATCGCCGTCGGTGAGTGCATGACGTATTCCGTCGGTTTCCGCGCCGCGCCGGCACAGGAACTGGCCGAGCAGTTCCTGATGTTCCTCCAGGACCGCGTCAGCTTGCCCGACCGCTATCGGGATCCCGACCTGAAGCGGCAGAAGCATCCGGCCCGGATCGGCGCGCCGATGATCGATCAGGTCGCCGACATGCTTGGCCGCATTCGCTGGAACCGGGATACGGTACGCGACTTCCTCGGCGCCTACCTGAGCGAACCGAAGTCGCAAATTTTCTTCGACCCGCCGGCCAAGCCGATGACCGCAGCCCGCTTCGCCGCGGCACTCGAACGCCGCGGCATTCGCCTCGACGCGCGCAGCCAGTTNNCAGGAATTGCTGTACGACTGGTATCGCTACGGCTTCGCGCACCCGGCATGACTGGTCGCACCGAAACATTCGACAGCGAGTCCGCGTTCCTGACAGCGGTCGACTTCACGCTGTCCGCCGCTCAGCGCGAAATTAGGATTTTCGACCGCGACCTCGTCCGCCTGGGACTGGAAAATCCCACCCGCGTCGCGCTTCTGGACCGGTTTCTCGCCGCGGATGCAGACCACCACTTGCGCATCGCCTTGCATGACACGGCACCGCTTGAAGCGCAGATGCCACGACTGCTGACCATGCTGCGTGACTATCGGCACAACGCGGAAGTCCGGTGCACGCCCCCGCATTTGCGCCAACTGGCCGAAAAGTGTGTGCTGGCGGATCGGTGCACCGGCGTCATCCGGTTCCACGAAGACCAAGCACGCGGCAAGTACGTGCTGGAGTTTCCCGGCGAAATCGAACCCTGGTGGCGCCGCTTTGACGATCTCTGGCAAGAAAGCGACCCGTGCTCGCCGGGAGCGGTGACTGGTTTGTAACAAAGCGTTATCGGGGTGGGAGGCGGCTGCATTGTTGCTATAATCAATAACTGGCCGATTTCGTCCGGCCAAGACGAACAAGTTTCCAGCCTCAACCTCCTTATCGATAAAGGGATCCAAATGAAACAGTCTCTCCTCGTTGCCGCTCTCGTTGCCCTGGCCGTGACCGCCTGTGGCAAGAAGGAAGTCGCCGCTCCCGCCCCCGCCCCGGTTGCCGCTCCCGCTCCTGCTCCCGCCGCTGAGCCTGCTGCTGCTCCCGCTGCTCCCGCCGCTGCTACTCCCGCCGCCGAGCCCACTGCTCCGGTCGCTGGCGCCGCTGCTGCCGCCGCCCCGAAGGAAGAGCCGAAGAAGTAATCCGGTTTCCACCGGAGCGAAAAAAGCCAACTTCGGTTGGCTTTTTTTTGCCAGATCGAATCAGCCCACCTGGCGCCAGTCGCAGCCGTGATCCTGGTCGGCGACTCCAATCCAGTCGGGATCGCAGTTCAGCACAAGCGCCAGCGCCGCCCGCGCCAACGCCTGGGTGTTGTTCTCCTGGCTCAGGTGAGCAGCCACCACGTGCTTGAGCCGCGTTCGATCCAGCTGCGCCAGCAGCGCCGCAGCAGCAGCGTTGTCAAGATGGCCGAACCGGCCAGCGATCCGCCGTTTCAAATGCGCGGGATAGCGACCTTCAGCCAGCATGTCGGCGTCGTGATTGCATTCCAGCACCAGCGCCTCGCAC
>PMIH01000197.1:0-443 GCA_003158255.1 Rhodocyclaceae bacterium | reverse complement strand
CTGCATCTCAAGGTCGCCAATGGCAAAGGGCAGGTGACTGTCGATCACGCGGACCGTCACGCCATCAAGCGCCGTGGCACCCAAGGTGCCGTGGGTCAGGAAAACATCGAGTCCGTAGCGGCGCGCACAGGCAGCAACGCCGCCGACATGATCGCCGTGTTCGTGCGTAACCACGATGGCAGCGAGATCGCCGGCTTCGAGGCCAAGCCGGGCTAGACGTACCGCCAGATTGCGCGGTCCGAAACCGCAGTCGAGCAGCAGGCGCGTACGCCCGGCCTCGACGACCAATGCATTGCCGCGACTGCCGCTGCCCAGGGACGCGAAGCGCATCCCCGGTCTCCTACTTCAGTTGATCGAACAACAGGCGAAGGATTTTTCCACCGGTCTCGGAAGTATCGACGCCACCCTCGGCGGTCAATACCTGGACGACACTGGTCTCGCCA
>PMIH01000088.1 GCA_003158255.1 Rhodocyclaceae bacterium | reverse complement strand
TGATCTGCCGACGGCGGAGATTCATTTCGACTACGGGCAACACGACGGCAAGGTCACGCGACTGGAGCCGCTGATCGGCAAGAACGGCTGGCTGGCGCTTTCGCTGTTCAGCGTCGAGGCGCTCGATCAGGCGGAAGACCACCTCATTCTGTCGGCGGTCACCGACGATGGTCAAACCTTGGAAGAAGACGTCGGTCAACGCTTGCTGACGCTGCCTTGCGCATCCGCGCCACGCCCTTTGATAGCAGAGGACGGCATTCAAGCCACACTCGACACCCTTACCCAGTCCCGCCAAGCCAACATTCAGCGTGGCGTTTCGGAGCGCAATGCCCGCTTCTTCGAGGCCGAGGCCGACAAACTCGACGGCTGGGCCGACGACCTGAAAGTCGGGTTGGAACGGGAAATCAAGGAAATCGACCGCCAGATCAAGGAAGCCCGCCGCGCCGCCACGACCGCGCTGACGCTGGACGAAAAGCTGGCAGGGCAGAAACAGATCAAGGCTCTTGAAGCCCAGCGCAACCAGAAGCGCCGCTCGCTGTTCGATGCGCAGGATCAGGTAGACAAGCAGCGGGAGGAGTTGATCGCAGTCATTGAGGGCAAGCTGAACCAGACCACGGCCTTGCAGTCCTTGTTTATGCTGCGCTGGACGCTTCTCTGAATGGCGCGCCTGGTGAGCCACCCAGTGGATATGCTGAAAGCCAAGGATGGCGACTTCTTAGTCTTCGACTGGCTACGCAACAGGGATACCGTGGAATTGCTTGGCATATGGGAGAGTATCTGCAACCCTGATTTTAATTACGGCGAATTCGCCGCAATTAAAAGTCGGGCTGGGTTTAATCCAAACAATAACCTCTCAATTTTGAGAGCCTTAGTCCCCTCGAAGTCGGCGGGGGTAGCGTGGGAATTGCACCTATGAAACATGATGTCGTTACAGGCGTTGGGCCGGAAATCCTTCGCTGGGCCAGAAGATCGGTCGGGCTGACGGTTTCTGACGTTGCCGACATGATGAAGCGGCAACCTGAAGAAATCGAGGCATGGGAAGAAGGGTTGGATGCGCCTACCTACCCCCAACTGGAGAAGTTGGCGTATCAGATATACAAGCGTCCACTGGCGGTTTTCTTTTTGCCGTCGCCGCCAGAAGAGGTTCTGCCGCAGCGCGAGTTCCGCACCCTGCCTGACGCGGATATGCAAACCCTCGCGCGGGACACCTACCTGCATATCCGCCGCGCCCACGCCTACCAGGTTGGATTGCAGGAGTTGTTCGACGGCCACAACCCTGCCGAACGCCATATCTGGAAGGCCATCACGCTCTTGCAATCGCAAGATGTCGCATCACAAGCTGCGGTCATTCGCGACTATCTGGGCATCTCGCTTGATCGGCAGACGGCATGGAAAAGCGACGAGCAGGCGCTGAAAGAGTGGCGCAAAGCGATTGAGGGGTGCGGCGTCTTTGTCTTCAAGGCTGCATTCAAGCAAAAGGACATCTCCGGCTTCTGCCTGATGGACGAGCATCTTCCAATCATCTATCTGAACAACAGCACGACCAAGACCCGCCAGATATTCAGCCTGCTGCACGAACTCGCGCATCTGTTGTTGAGCATGAACGGCTTGAGCAAGTTCGATGCGAGCTATATCGAACAATTGCCCAGGAGAGAAAAGGAGATTGAGCGCTTCTGCAACGCCATCGCAGCCGAGGTGCTGATTCCTGGCGTTGACTTTGCCAGCCAGGCGAAGCAATTCCCAGCCGACATGGAAAGCGCAAACGAGGCGCACTTCTCGAACCTCGCCGACCGCTATGGCGTCAGTCGGGAGGCAATCCTGCGGCGCTTTCTTGATATGGGACGAGTCGGCAAGGCTTTCTATGAGGCCAAGGCCAAATTCTGGGCCGCGCAGAAGCAGCAGGGCGGTGGGGGCAACTGGTATCTCAACCAGGGGGCGTACATCAGCGACCGTTTCGCCAGGGAAGTCGTCAGTCGTCATTACCGGCACCAGATCAGTCTGGAACATGCCGCCGATCTTCTGGGTATCAAACCCAAGAGCTATGCCGGATTTGAGGAGCGTGTCCTGCAAGGGGCCGAGGCATGAGCTATGTCTTCGATACCAGTTCCATTCGTTCGCTCCAGCATTTTTATCCGCGCGTGTTCAAGAGCATCTGGGATGGCCTGGATGATCTCGTCGCACAGCAGGAACTGATATCCACGCGCGAGGTTTTCAACGAACTCGAAAGGCAGGCCGTCAGCGACGAAGTCCTGAAATGGGCCAAGAACCACAAGGCCATGTTTTCCACGCCGACCGGTGCCGAACTCCTGTTCGTCGCCGAGATATTCAAGATCAGGCACTTTCAGGGTTTGATCGGCGCGCAACAACGGCTGAAGGGCACGCCCGTCGCCGATCCTTTCGTTATCGCCTGCGCCAGAATCAATCAGGCAACGGTGGTGACAGAAGAAGGATGGCAACACGCCGGCAAGTCGCTTGCGCTCAAGCCAAACGCCGCCAAGATTCCCAATGTCTGCGCGCATTTCAAGATTCCCTGTATCGATCTGGAAGAGTTCATGCACCAGCAAGGGTGGACGTTCTGATGGTAGGCCGGCTAGATCTCAAACTGAAAGGCTGACCATGACCGAACCGACGATCACCTGCCCGAACTGCAAGACCGAAATCCGGCTGACGGAATCGCTCGCCGCCCCGCTGATCGCGGCAACGCGCCAGCAGTTCGAGCGACAGCTCGCACAGAAAGACGAAGACATTGCCAAGCGCGAACAAGGCATCCGCGACAAGGAAAAACAGATCGCCGAGGCCAAGCGGACGCTGGACGAACAAGTCGCCGATCAAGTCGCCGCGCAATTGAAGGCCGAGCGTGCCCGCGTCGTCGCCGAAGAATCCAAGAAAGCAAAACAGGCCGCCGCGACAGAACTCGAAGGCAAGACGCGCGAACTCGCCGAACTTCAGGACGTGCTGAAGGCTCGCGATGAAAAGCTGGCCGAAGCCCAGAAGGCTCAGGCCGAACTCATCAAGAAGCAGCGCGAACTCGACGACGCCAGGCGCGAACTCGAACTCACCGTCGAAAAGCGCGTGCAGGAGGGCCTGAGCGAAATCCGCAGCCAGGCGAAGAGAGAGGCCGAGGACGAACAGAAGCTCAAGGTAATGGAGAAGGAGCAGACCATTGCCGCGATGCAGAAGCAGATCGAAGACCTCAAGCGCAGGGCCGAACAGGGCTCGCAGCAATTGCAGGGCGAAGTGCAGGAACTGGAACTGGAAAACCTGCTGCGCGCCAAGTTTCCCTTCGACACCATCGAACCCGTACCCAAGGGCGAATTCGGCGGCGACGTGCTGCATCGGGTGGTGAGTCAGGGTGGACAGCCCTGCGGCACGATGTTGTGGGAATTCAAGCGCACCAAGAACTGGAGCGACGGTTGGCTCGCCAAGCTGCGCGACGACCAACGCACCGCCAAGGCCGAGGTGGCGATTCTTGTCAGCCAAGCCCTGCCCAAGGGGGTCGAAACCTTTGAAGTTGTCGAGGGCGTATGGGTCACCCACCCCCGCGCCGCCCTGCCGGTCGCGACCATCCTGCGCCACACACTGCTCCAGGTGAGCATGGCGAGACAGGTTTCCGAAGGCCAGCAAACCAAGACCGAGATGGTCTACCAATACCTCACCGGCCCGCGCTTCCGCCAGCGCGTCGAAGCCATTGTCGAAGCCTTCTCGTCCATGCAGGAAGACCTGGACAAGGAGCGCAAGGCCATCATGAAGCAGTGGGCCAAGCGCGAAGAGCAGATCGAGCGCGTGATGGGGGCGACGGTAGGGATGTATGGCGACTTGCAGGGGATTGCGGGGAAGTCGTTGCAGGAGATCGAGGGACTTGAGCTACCCGCGCCTGACGGCCTAGTTCAGAATCAACTGGGACTTGACACTAATGATCGTCTTGGACGTGGCGACTAAGTGAGGAAGGGCTGTAGGAGGCAATAAATGATCGAGTCGATTCAGATTGGAGCCGTCGCCACTTACAGCGACTCTTCGGAACAATTGGATGGCTTAGCTAAGTTCAATTTTCTCTACGGGTCGAATGGTTCAGGAAAAACTACGATCACCAAGGTGATTGCAGACGACGGGCAATTTCCGACCTGTAGTGTGACTTGGAAAGGCGGAACGAAGCTACAGGCGATGGTTTACAACCGTGACTTCGTTGCGAAGAACTTCAGCCCGTCCGCCGACATTAAGGGCATCTTTACTCTCGGCGAAAAGAATGTCGACACCATCAACAAGATCGCCGCCGCGAAGATCGAGCTCGACACCATCACAAAGAGAATCGAGAACTTGAATATTGGTTTGCATGGTGAAGATGGAACTGGCGGCAAGCAAGGCGAGTTGGCGAACCTCAACGAGCAGTTCAAGAACAAGTGCTGGGCCGCTTACACAAAGCACAAAGCCAAACTGGTAAAGGCTTTCGATGGATACCGAAACAGCAAGGAGAGCTTTAGAGATAGGGTTCTTCAGGAACAGGCATCCAATTCATCGACGCTGGAGCCATTGGCAGTTCTCGAAAAAAGAGCGGAGACCATTTTCGGCCCAACTCCCAATGTCGAACAGCCTGTTCAATCAATCGATACAGAAAAAGCCGTTACCCATGAATCCGATGCCATTCTCAAGAAGCGTGTGATTGGCAAGGAGGACGTTGATATCGCAGCGATGATCAACAAACTTGGTAACAGCGATTGGGTCAGAGAAGGGCGTACTTTCTACGAGGCGAATGAGGCAGTGTGCCCATTCTGCCAGCAGAGCACGACTGCTGCATTCGCACAGAGCTTGAACGAGTATTTCAATGAGACCTTTGTAGCCGATTGCAAAGCGATTGATGATCTCGCTACCAACTACACAACCGACTCCGCGCGACTTCAGCAGCAGATTGCTGCTGTCCTCGCAATACCATCAAGATTCCTTGATGTCGAAAAGCTAAGGGCGGAAAAGGATCTCCTCGATTCAAAAGTCACGATTAACATCCAGCGACTTGCCTTAAAGAAGAAGGAGCCGAGCCAGATCCTTGAGCTTGAGTCCATCGGCAATGTAGCGGTCGCAATAAATGGGCTCGTCGATGCCGCGAATGCCCTGATTGCCGCCCATAACAAGATGGTGGCGAACCTTGCACAGGAGCGGCGCGAATTGACTGCGCAGGTGTGGAAGTATCTTCTCGATGTAGAGCTGAAAACAGACTTGGCGGAGTACGACACTGCGCGAAAAGGTGTGAGCAAAGCGATTGCGGACATGACAACAAAGATTGGGGTTGCAACAACAGAGAAAGGGAATAAGGCCGCAGAAATCCGCGCACTTGAAAAGGACACCACCAGCATTCAGCCAACGATTGATGAAATAAATGCCCTCTTGCTATCTTTCGGATTCCGTAGTTTCTTACTTGCGAAAGCTGGCAATGGTACGTGCTACAAGTTAATCAGACAGGATGGCACAGACGCCAAGGAAACACTGAGTGAAGGCGAAATGTCATTCATTACCTTCCTCTACTTCTATCACCTGCTGAAGGGAAGTGAGTCGGATACCGGGACGACAGCGGACCGCATAGTCGTATTTGATGATCCAGTTTCCAGCCTCGATAGCGACATCTTGTTCATCGTCGGGAGTCTAATCAAAGGGCTGTTTCGCAATGTGCGAAATGGAACTGGGCATATCAAGCAAGTCTTCGTCCTCACGCACAACGTATATTTTCACAAGGAGGTGACGTTCAATCCCAAGCACCGCCACTATGGACAGAACGACGCAACTTTCTGGATTGTGAGAAAGGCGGGCTTGAAATCAAAGATCGAGCAGCACAGCACGAACCCTATAAAGACCTCATACGAACTTCTTTGGGGCGAGGTCAAGAAAGACGATCGCACCAACCTATCGATCCAGAATACGCTGCGACGAATCTTGGAAAACTATTTCAAGATTTTGGGAGGCTGGGATTCAGACGCCATTTGCGCCCTGTTTGAGGGTCAGGAGAAATTGGTCTGCAATTCACTATTTTCCTGGATCAATGATGGTTCCCATTCGGCTCTCGACGACATGTACGCATCAACTGATCCGTCAATGGTGGATAGCTACCTAAAGGTGTTTCGGGCGATTTTTGAAAAGACCAAACACCTCGAGCACTACAAAATGATGATGGGTGATGCATATGTGGAAACACCTGCATTGCAACAAGCGACATGAAGCAGAAACTCGAACTCACCTGGATCGGCAAGGAGAACCGGCCTAAGCTGGAGCCGCGCATTCTGCTGGAAGACCCGACGAAGTCCTACCACGCCAGGAGCCGTATCACCGCGACTGACTCTTTCGATAATCGGCTCATCTTCGGCGACAACTTGCTGGCGCTGAAGGCGCTGGAGGGGGAGTTATCCGGCAAGGTCAAATGCGTCTTCATCGACCCGCCCTACAACACCGGCAGCGCCTTCGAGCACTACGACGACGGAGTGGAGCATTCCATCTGGCTGTCGCTGATGCGCGACCGGTTGGAGATCATCCGGCGGCTGCTGTCCGATGACGGTTCGCTGTGGATCACCATCGACGACAACGAGGCGCATTACCTCAAGGTATTGTGCGACGAGGTGTTCGGGAGGCCTAACTTTGTAATTTCGATTGCTTGGCAGAAAGTCTTTGCCAAGAAGAATAAGGCGCTGGTCTCTGGCAGCCACGACCATATTCTCGTGATTGCGAAGGACATTGGGAAGTGGCAACGTAATTTGCTGCCAAGAAACGGCGCGGCGTTATCGGCATTCAAGAATCTAGATAACGACGAGCGTGGCGTTTGGCAAAGCGTTGCTTACTCCGTTCAATCGGAAGATGCGGAGAAACGGAAGGCCTACCGCTATCCAATTGGCCTTCCCTCTGGTCGTGAGGTAATGCCGCCCACTGGCAGACACTGGAATGGGCTGCCAGAGCGAACACAAGATTTGCGTGCCGACAACAGACTTTGGTTTGGCAAGGATGGAGATAGTCCTCCACGAATAAAGGTATTCCTTTCAGAAGTACAGGAGGGCATTGTTCCTGACACTTGGTGGCCCCATGACGTGGCCGGCTCAAATCAGGATTCAAAGAAGGAAATGCTTGACCTGCTACCGGGGCTAGAACCCTTTGCTACTCCCAAGCCAGAGCAGCTCTTGCACCGTGTTCTAACTATCGCCACCAATCCCGGCGACCTCGTCCTCGACTCCTTCGCCGGCTCCGGCACCACCGGCGCGGTGGCCCACAAGATGGGTCGCCGCTGGATCATGGTCGAGCTGGGCGAGCACTGCCACACGCACATCATTCCGCGTCTGAGGAAGGTCATCGACGGCGAGGACAAGGGCGGCATTACCGAGGCGGTCGGCTGGCAGGGCGGCGGCGGTTTTCGCTACTACCGTCTGGCGCCTTCGCTGCTGGAGAAGGACAAATGGGGCAATTGGGTCATCAATCACGACTACAACGCCGCCATGCTGGCGCAGGCGCTGTGCAAGCTGGAAGGCTTCACCTACGCGCCTTCGGATGCGGTGTATTGGCAGCACGGCCATTCCACCGAGCGCGACTTCGTCTATGTCACCACAGCCAGCCTGACTCATGAGCAGTTGCAGCAGCTTGCCGACGAGGTCGGGCCGGATCGGTCGCTGCTGGTGCTGTGCACCGCCTTCCGCGCTAAGGCCGACGCCTACCCGAATCTGACGGTGAAGAAGATTCCCAAGCAGGTGCTGTCGCGCTGCGAGTGGGGGCACGACGACTATTCCTTGCAGGTGGAGAACCTGCCCAAGGAGCCGCCGAAGCCGGGCCAGCAGGGCCTATTCGACGGGGAGGCGTGAGCATGGCAAAGAAAGTCGCTGCCACCGCAACGGCTCGCCCGCCGCTCTATGGCCGGGTGCGGGAAATTCTGGATGCGGCCCGATCCAATGTTGCGCGCACGGTCAATACGACCCAGGTGATCGCCAACTGGCTGATCGGACGCGAGATTGTCGAGGAGGAACAGCAAGGAAAGAAGCGGGCCGGATATGGCGCTGAACTGCTTGCCGATCTGGCGGCGCGTCTCAAGGTGGACTTTGGCGCAGGCTACGGCGTGGACAATCTGGAGTTGTTCCGGCGGTTCTACCTGGAGTATCCGCGCCTACTCCCGGCGCAGATTTCCGACGCGGTGCGTCGGAAATCTGGCCACTCTGCCAGCACTGCCGGAAATTCCGAGACAGTGCGTCGGAATTCGGAAGCCCTTCAGCAAGTCCCCCTTCCCTCACCACATGGGCTGGCATCGGATGGCCCTTTGCCGCCGGGGCAACTCAGCGCCGATCTTTCCTGGACGCACTACCGCAGATTGCTGCGCGTCAGCCGGCCCGAAGCGCGGGACTTCTACGAAATCGAGGCGATCCGCAACGCCTGGTCGGCGCGTGAGCTGGAGCGACAGATCAACAGTTTGCTGTTCGACCGCTTGGCAAAAAGTCGGGACAAGGCAGGATTGATGCGATTGGCTGTTCAGGGCCACGAGATCACACGGCCCATCGACGCGCTCAAGGACCCGGTGGTGCTGGAATTTCTCGATCTACCGGCATCGCCACGCCTGGTCGAATCGAAGCTGGAACAGGCACTGATCGGCAATCTACAAACCTTCCTCATGGAGCTTGGCAAGGGCTTTGCCTTTGTATCCCGGCAGGAGCGCATCACCCTGGACGGTGACCACTTCTACATCGACCTGGTCTTCTATCACACGGTGCTGAAGTGCTTCGTGCTGATCGACCTGAAAGTCGGCAAGCTGACCCATGCCGACCTCGGCCAGATTCAGTTCTATGTGAATTACTACGACCGCGAACGGCGCACCGAGGGCGACAACCCGACCATCGGCTTGATCCTGTGCCCCGACAAGAACGATGCGGTGGTGAAGTACACGCTGGGCGAACAGCAGGAGCGCAACATCTTCACCAGTCGTTACCAACTTTATCTGCCGACTGTCGAGGAGCTTGAAGACGAGTTGCGGCGGGAACTGCGCTACCTGGCGCCGCCCGCAAGCAATGCACCCGTCAAGAAGGGCTCGACGGTTTCTCCGAAAGCTAAGCCGGCCGCACGCAAGAAGACAAAGGGGCAGTCATGAATCGCCATGTGAATGCCATTGCCGGCCGCCTGAGCCTGCGTCACCCACAGCGCCGGTCGCTGGAGATACTTGACCGCATTACGGAGATTGCCCCACCCGGCAAGGGTGCCGATGCCGCTGTTCTGCTGGAAGCGATCCGCAGCGAATTTCCTTCGGTTACCGACTTCGAGCGCGAGTTTCCATCGCTGTGTTTTGCCCTTGCCACCGGCGTGGGCAAGACGCGCTTGATGGGCGCTTTTATCAGCTATCTGCACTTGGCGCACGGCATCGACAACTTCTTCGTGCTGGCGCCGAACCTGACCATCTACAACAAGCTGATCGCCGACTTCAGCGACCGCAATCATCCCAAGTACGTGTTCCGGGGCATCGATGCGTTCGCCATCAATGCGCCGTCGATCATCACCGGCGACAACTACGATCAGCGCGACCCGATGAGTGGCACGCTGTTCGGCGGGGTGCGGATCAACATCTTCAATATCTCCAAGATCAACTCCGAGGTTCGCGGCGGCAAGTCGCCGCGCATCAAGCGGCTTTCGGAATACATCGGCGAGAGCTACTTTGATTACCTGGCCGGGCTGCCGGACCTGGTGATGCTGATGGATGAGTCGCACCGCTACCGGGCCAGCGCCGGAATACGCGCCATCAACGAGTTGAGGCCGATCCTGGGGCTGGAACTGACCGCCACGCCGTTTGTAGAGGCCGCACGCGGCGCGGTGGCCTTCAAGAACGTGATCTACGACTATCCGCTGGGCAAGGCGATGGCCGACGGCTTCGTCAAGGAACCGGCCGTGGTTACGCGCAAGAACTTCAACCCGGCCGGCATGTCGCCGGAGGAGATCGAGCGCCTGAAGCTGGAAGATGGCGTGCGCCTGCACGAAAGCGTGAAGGTGGAACTGGAGACCTACGCCCGCGAGACCGATAAGCTGATCGTCAAGCCCTTCCTGCTGGTGATTGCGCGCGACACAACCCATGCGGGGCAACTGTCCGAGTTGATCAAGTCCGACAACTTTTTCGAGGGACGCTACCGCGACAAGGTCATCCAGGTGGATTCGAGCAAGAGCGGGGCGGAAGAAGAGGAAATGATTACGCGCCTGCTCAAGGTGGAGCACACCGACGAGCCGACGGAGATNNGGGCGCGGCCTGCGCCTGCCCTATGGCAAGCGCACCGGTGTCACCGCCGTGGATAGGCTGAACATCGTCGCTCACGACAAGTTCCAGGAGATCATCAGCGAGGCCAACAAGCCGGACTCGGCCATCCATTTGCAGACCTTGGTGCTCGATACGGATGAGCTTGGGCAAAAGACGGCCACCGTGGTTTCACAATCGCAATTGGCCACCAAGCTGGGCTTGAAGCCCGCGCAGGTTACCAGCAGCACGACGATGGCTGGCCAGGATGAAGCGCCCGTCTTCACCAAGCCGGCGGAGCAGCGGGTAGCGCAGCTTACCTATGAGGTGATCCGCAAGCTGGAAAACCAGCCACTGACCTTGCCCACCATCGAATATCTGAAGAAACCCGAAATTCAAGCCGCCATCGTCAAGGCGGTTGAGGAGCAACACCAGCCGGCACAGTTGGAACTGGAAGGCGTTGGTGAGGCGCCGCCCGATATAGCTGAGGTGGTGGCGAAGACGGTCGAGCTGGTTACGCAGCAGACCATCGACATTCCGCGCATTCTGGTGGTGCCCAAAGGCGAAGTGAAATCCGGCTTCAAGCCGTTCAGGCTCGAACTCTCCACGCTGAAATACCCGGCGGTGTCCGATGAACTTTGGATTCAACACCTGCGCACCAACCAGCTTGAGGTGGTGTCCCTGGGCCGAGGCGGCATCGAGGAGGCGCGGCTGGAAGACTACGTGGTGAGCGGCCTGGTGGACTTCGATGATATTTCCTACGATGACCACGCCGATCTGCTCTACGACCTGGCGACCCAGACGGTGCAGCATTTCAAGAGCTATCTTGCGGAGGACGATACTCGCAAGGTGCTGCGCTGCTACCAGCGCGACATCGCCAGATTCATTCATGCCCAGATGCAGGCGCACTACTGGGAGGAGGTTCTTGGCTACGAGGCGCGAATCAGCAAAGGCTTCACCGAACTGAAGCAAAGCGCCTACACATATTCGGCACAGGAGCCGCCCGCCAACTACCGGGTGGAACCGGCGGACAAGAGCAACATGGCGAAGTACTTGTTCGGCGGCTTCAAGAAGTGTCTTTATCCGGTGCAGAAGTTCGATTCCGATTCCGAGCGCAAGCTGGCCGTGATTCTGGAACGCGATGCCGTCAAGTGGTTCAAGCCCGCCAAAGGGCAGTTCCAGATCTACTACGTGAATGGAGCGGATCGTCCGGAATATCAGCCCGACTTCGTCGGGGAAACGGTTGACACGATCTACATGCTGGAACCCAAGAAACGCGCGGAACTCGAAGACCCGATAGTCGTTGCCAAGAAGAAAGCGGCGGTCAAGTGGTGCGCAAACGCCTCAGACCATGCGGCAAGCTATGGCGGAAAACCGTGGCGCTACGTGCTGATTCCTCATGACGAGATTGCGGAGAACATCACGCTCGAAGGGTTGGCAGCGCGGTTTGGTTAGTTGCCTATACCGCTATTTGCGATAGTCAACGCCGGCTTCCAGTGTAACTTTCAACACCCCGTACGACGGACGCGGGCGCTCCGAACACGGGTTATCCACCGGGCCGCTCGCCTCCCGCCTTAGAGGGGCGGGCGGCGGCCCCGTGGGTAACCCTGCTCCGGCGTATGCGAGATTGCGCTTGATGCCCCAAAAACGCTTTCGCGATCAGAGCCTCTCTCATAGCAGGGTCTTCTTGCTGATTAGCTTGCCCTTGGGCAGATAAGCTTTCGCACACTTGCGCACCCAAGCCAGATCTTGCTTCGACAGCGGACCGTCGTCGGGCTCGTACCCCGGGTGTTCCGTCTCGGCGCTGGTCGAGGACGGCAAAAGGGTGACCTTGGTTTTAGTCTTAGTGTTTTGGGATTCGGCCATAGAGGCGATCTTCCTTTTCGATACGATAGAGCCACAGCTTGGCGAGCACGAAAATTACCAAGCCCAGCGTCGCACAGAATGCGGTAACGAAGTCAAAGAGGCTCATGGTCGTTGGTGGTGCGTTGGAAGCTGCAACGTCTCAATGATACAAATAGCGTCTCGTCATATCAAGTCCCGTGGCACGCAACGGGAGCATCGAGAATTCCGGGCTGTCTTGCGTGACGAAATGCAAGCCAAGAAATACGCATTTGCGGTTCTCCGGGCGCTTACCGCTTTTCGATATACGTCTCGCAAACACTGACCAGGAGGGCGTTTTATGACTTTGTAGAAAAGCGTGATACGCCGCAGTCACTCCTATCGGAGAGTGCCGACTGCCCACCAAATATGCAAGCTACTTGAAAACAAAATGCGATGTGGATACAGTGGCGTCACGGTCGATTGAGCGAGTAACTACCCGCCGATTAAGGCGGAAAGAGAAGCCGATCAGACCACCGATTTTTGCATCACCTAGATCGACGTCAGCCCCTGAGACGACGACGCCGCAAGGCCGGGGTTACCTTAGCTGTCGTAACAAGTGTCGCTACCGAACTCTCGGTTGCGCCACTGGGGCCTCACCGGCCCTTCGTTTTCTCACAGTGCAACAGATCGTTCCCTTGTGAGCGGCTGCACACAATCAAGTCCAGGCCAGTGCTCACTGGCAAACATAAGCAACGCCACCCTCTGGCGTCACCAGCAGCAGGTTGCGCGCGAAAGCACGCAACCTGCCGCGTCTCTGTTGCACCCATCCTCGTTTGTAGTCGTTTGCACCAAATCGCGCGTCGTCACTAGCGCGCAGTGATAGTGACGACGCGCCCAGCACGGACCACCTCCGCGTAAACCACGTCCTAGCGCGGGTTTGCAGATGGTGCAAAAGTGCAATGCGTGACCGGGCCGCATGACGGCCCTGCGTGATGCGGCTCCAAGCCGCAATCCACTGAGGCTCAAGCCTCGTACTTCTGGCGCATGTCGCCATTGCCAATCGATCCCGCGTGGATCTCCCTAAACGCGCCTGACCGGCGCCCCATGGACCCTGGGTTATTGGTCTTCCCGGTCGTCGATGCCAACAGGCATCACTCGAGACGCCGAGGCGCGTGCAGCGCTGGCGGGCAACAAAACCCCTGCACAAACCGCAAGTGGTGTCTTGCGGTGGCCCTTGTAGTACTGGTTTTGCTACGGCGAGCCAGTCGGCCATTAACACTTACCAAAGGCATACGACACCAACGTAGTACTGGACGAACACGCAAAGCTGATCAAAGGCGAAGAAAGGGCAACGCAATGGGAAAAGGAATGAACGGCAACCGGCTTACCAGTCTGGCGGCACTAGTCGGCGCACTACCAAATTGCAGTCCCGCTAGGGCAGACAGCTTCGCCGTCGATATACGAAAGGCAAGGGCAACAGGAAAGGGAAGAACGAAGATGCGCGACCTGAATTTCCAAGTGAAAGAAATCCTGCTGCGCAACCGGGATGGGAGCGAGTCGACGCGAGCCAACCGGTGGCGTCTATGCATGTCGATCTGCAACGATCTGCGCCAGTTGGGTTTCAAGAATCTCGATCTACATAACCTCAAGCAAAAGCACGTTAAAGCGCTCATCAACGGCTGGCAAGAGCGCAGCCTCAAGCCGGGCACTCAAAAGAACTACATGGCGGCCCTACGCTGGGTATGCGAGAAGATCGGCAAGTCGAACCTCGTTGCCCGCAGCAACGATGCACTCGGAATTCCCGACCGGTCAAACCTTCCCGATGCGTCAAAGGGTAAGGATGTCATTCCAGCGCAATTGGCGCATATCTCCGATCCCTACGTCGTAATGGCGCTGCGATTGCAGGCCATGTTCGGTCTTCGCCGCGAAGAATCAATGAAGTTCACGCCGTCCTGGGCGGACAAAGGCGACAAAATCACCCTTAAGCGAAGCTGGTGCAAGGGCGGACGTGAACGTGAGATTCCGGTGCGCACGGATGATCAACGCGCCGTGCTCGCCGAAGCCAGAGCGCTAGCCGGTAAGGGTAGCCTGATACCCGCCGAGTTGCGATATGTGGATCAATTGCAGATCTACAAGTCGCAGTGCCGCAAGGTCGGCATTGGTTTTGCTCATGGTCATCGCCACTTTTATGCTCAAGAGCGCTATCGAGAGCTCACCGGTTGGGATTGTCCGGTACGTGGTGGGCCCACTGCCAAACAGCTGACTGCTGCGCAAAAAGCCATCGACCGCACCGCCCGAATGACCGTGTCGGCCGAGTTAGGTCACGGCCGGGAGCAGATCACCGTCAATTATCTGGGTCGTTAACACCATGGATACGCTCACCCTGCCACAGGCTGCTGAACTGCTCAAGATTCATCCCGTGACGTTGCTGAACAAGGCCAATGCCGGGGAAGTGCCTGGCGCCAAGATCGGCAAGTGCTGGGTCTTCATCGAAATTGACCTACTTGAGTACATCCGGTCACAATACCGGCTGCGGGCGTTGCAGGGTGAGCATGAAAGGAACATCACATGTCACTCTTCAAACGCAAAGACTCACCCTATTGGTGGGTCAAGATCACGCCCCGCAGTGGACCGCCAATACAGCGAAGCGCTGGGACTGCCGACAAGGTAGCCGCCCAGGAGTATCACGACAAGCTCAAGGCATCGCTGTGGGAACAGGAACGGCTCGGTATCAAACCGAAACGCTCCTGGCGTGAAGCGGTTGTGCGCTGGCTGGCAGAGACTTCGGAGAAGGCGACGCACGGGGAAGACAAGAAGAAGCTGGTTTGGCTTCATGCTTTCCTCGGCGACCTGACGCTGGATCAAATCACGCTGGATGTGATTGACCGGATCAGGTCGGCGAAGCTGAAGGAAGCCTCGAAGGGCACCGTCAATCGCTACTTGGCGCTGGTTCGGTCCGTTCTGATTCGGGCAAGAGACGAATGGGAATGGGTCGATAAGGTGCCCAAGGTCAGGCTCTTTAAGGAAACGAACAGCCGCGAACGGTCGCTCACGGTGGAGCAGGCGAAAGCTTTGCTCGCCGAGTTGCCCGGACATCAGCGCGAAGTCGTTCTATTCGCGCTGGCGACAGGACTCCGGCAAAGCAACGTCCTCCGGTTGGAGTGGGGGCAGGTGAATCTTGAACAACGCCATGCGTGGATACACGGCTGGCAGTCCAAGAACCGCCGCCCGATCTCTGTACCGTTGAACGAAGCCGCGCTCGCCGTCTTGAAACGTCAGAGGGACAAGCACTCCACAAGGGTGTTCACCTTCCGGGGCAAGCCGCTCAATCAGGCCAACACGAAGGCATGGCAGGCCGCCAAGAAGCGGGCGGGCATCGATGACTTCCGTTGGCATGACTTGAGGCACACCTGGGCGACGTGGCAGCGACAGGCTGGAACACCAACCCATGAGTTGCAACGCTTGGGCGGGTGGAAAACCGGGGCGATGGTGGAGCGGTATGCCCATCTCGCACCGGATCATCTGGCGGTGGCAGCGTCGCGGTTGGATGGCGTGCTCGGAGCTACGATCTAGCTACGCCACCAAATGAAAAGGGCTTAGCCTTGCGGCTAAGCCCTTGAATCGGGTGGTGGGTCGTGAGTGGCTCGAACACTCGACCTACGGATTAAGAGTCCGCTGCTCTACCAACTGAGCTAACGACCCCCGATTGAAACTGAACAACTTTGAGCAACTGGTGGGTGGTACAGGACTTGAACCTGTGACCAACTGGTTAAAAGCCAGCTGCTCTACCAACTGAGCTAACCACCCTCCTCGGCTGGAGGCGCGGATTATAGGGAAGCTGCTACGCTGCGTCAAACCCGTGTCTGAATTGTGTCGGCGGCAGGTCAGTCTTCCTGCATCATTCTCCAGTACTGATACTTCATCGTTGCTGCAGCGCCGGCGACGATTGCAGCAAAGGTAAGGAAGGAACCGAGGGCGAGCGTGGAGATACCGGTAATGGCCTGGCCGATGGTGCAGCCCATCGACAGCACGCCGCCGATGCCCATCAATACGGCGCCGATGGCGTGGTTGATGAAATCCCCCCCACTCGAAAACCACTCGATCCTGAATTTTCGACTGACCACGGCGTAAAGCAGCGAGCCGACGATCACGCCGGCAAGGGCGGTGATGCCAAAGTTGATGAGCCAGAAATTGGTGGGGTCCATCAGGTAACGCACGGCGTCGCCCATCGGGCTGATGAAGGTAAAGCTCTGCACCTCGACCCGCGAGGGAGGTGTATCGGCCATTTCGGCCCAGTCCTTCCACTCGGTGCCAGGTGCGCCGCCGGTCAGGTACCAGCCGACGACAACGGCGGTACCGATGACGATGCCCGCGAAGACGTTATCGAAATTGCCCCGGAAATCGGCCGAGGCAAATGCAAATACCAGCAGGCCGGCAACGATCAGGCCGCCGAGAGTCAAGTGCAGCGAGGCGGTGCTCTCCATCCCCAGCAGACCGCCGGCAATGCCGTCCAGCGTTTGTGTCTGCATGCCGAACGCGCCGAGCTTGATGGCCAGCGGGGCCATCCAGCTGTCGAAGTAGTTGCCGTAGAAATCCGTCCACAACATCAGGTAAGCCATGGCCGAGGCGATGACCAGTACGACCAGCGACTTGAGGTTGCCCCCGCCGATGCGTATCAGGGTCTTGTTGCCGCAACCGGATGCGAGCGTCATGCCGACGCCGAACATGGCGCCGCCCAGCAGGTAGCGCAGCCACGCGAAATTGGCTGTTCGATAGGGCGGGAACGTACTGCCGGAAAGGTTGATCATGCCCAGGGCTTCAAGCAGCAGGACGCCGCCCATCGCAACCGCCATGGCGAGCAGCCATGCGCGCAGGCGACCCTTGTCGCCCATGTTGACCCAGTCGGAGACCGCGCCCATGGTGCAGAAATTGGTCTTGTTGGCGACGGCACCCATGATGGCGGCAGTGCCGAACACGGCCGCCAGAACTTCCTGGTGAATGGTGAGTTCCATTATTGCTCCTTCCTCCGGGGACCTGAAGGCCCCTCATCTGTTGGTGTAACTACTGGGGTGAATAGTATCGCGTTGGGTCGGCAACCCCGGCGGCCTCGAATCCGGCCCGCCGCAGCCGGCAGGAATCGCAGACGCCGCATGCCTGCCCCTGCACATCGGCCTGGTAACAGGAAACGGTCAGGCCGTAATCGACCCCGAGTTTCATGCCCTGGCGGATGATTTCGGCCTTGGTCATGTCGATCAGCGGCGCACGAACATGCAGCTGCGCGCCCTCGACGGCGGCCTTGGTGGCCAGGTTGGCCATGTTTTCAAAGGCGCGAATGAACTCGGGCCGGCAATCCGGGTAACCCGAATAGTCGACGGCATTGACGCCGACAAAGATGTGGCGGCTGCCGAGCACCTCGGCCCACGCCAGCGCCAGCGAAAGCATGATGGTGTTGCGGGCCGGCACATAAGTGACCGGAATGCCTGGCGCGACGCCGGCCGTTGGCACGGCGATGCCGGGATCGGTGAGTGCCGAGCCGCCAAATTGGTTCATGTCGATGTGAACGGTGCGGTGGCCGCGGGCGCCCAGCGAAGCGGCGACGCGGGCGGCGGCGACCAGTTCCGCGCCATGGCGCTGGCCGTAGTCGATCGAAAGGCAAAACGGCGCAAACCCCTCTTCGCGGGCAATGGCCAGGGTGGTGGCGGAATCAAGGCCACCGGAAAGGAGAATTACGGCGGGTTGCATGGGGGGCGATGTTAGCAGACCGCCCGGAGCTATCGGCGACCGCCACTCGCGTCTATAATGAGCGGATGCCAATAGATCCGATTTCTGCTGCGATTGTCAGTTCGGTTGTCGGCAGTGCGATTCGCGAGATCGCCAACGCGCAACCGCCGAGCTCGCCCGTGCCGCTTGAGGGTGTGCCGCGGACGTTGCCGGAGCACACCATGAAGGGCGAGATGGTCGTCTCCAGTCCCACCAGCGCGATGGTCGACGGCAAGCCGATGGTGCTCGCTCCAGGCGTGCAGATTCGCGATCCGTACAACACCGTGGTGCTACCCGGCATGATCCAGCGGCTGGTGCCCGTGCGCTACCAGACCGACATGTCCGGTGCCATCTCCAAGGTTTGGATC
>PMIH01000324.1 GCA_003158255.1 Rhodocyclaceae bacterium | reverse complement strand
GGTCAGGTAGCCGGCCGCCTCGGCACGCGCCAAGGCTTTCGCGCGCAGGGTATGGAAGCGACGAATCGCCAGTTGCCGACGCAGCATTTCGCGCGCCAGGTCGCTCTTGGTGCGATGCGTGGCCTTGGCAAGCCGTGCCAACTCGGTTTCCATCGGGTCGTCGATGCGCATGGTCAGGGTCGCCATAGTTCGCTCCTGTTCTAGGTGTGTTACATCGTAACACGCATCATATTTCCGGAAAAGTCAGTCGTCGTGGTACGCCTCCGTGGCGGGCGCAACCCGCGCAGACCGAACGTTCACGCGGCCTTCAACTCTTCACGGATGATCTTCCGCAAGGTTTCCGCCGTAACCGGCTGCGCTTTGTCCTGAATGGCTTGGCGTAGCGCGTCGTTGATCAGGGTTTGGTAGCCCTTGCCTTGCTCCGCCGCTTTTTCGCGAAATGNNTTGCTGAAATCGTAGTTTGCTTTCATGTTCGTCACCCTTCGTAGTCCTTGCGTTCGTGCGGCTTCGCCTTGCGTGCGGAGATGATGCGAATCGTCGTTTCTCCGCGGTAGGTATAGCAGACAACCAGAATTCGTCCGACGCCATCGTCGCCGATCGTGACGAAACGCTGTTCATCGTGATCGCGGTCTTCGATGGTGAGGGCGTTTCGGTCGCGGAACACTTCTTCGACGTCGGCTAGGTCGATGCCGTGCTTCGCAATGTTCAAGCGGTTCTTGGCCGGGTCGAACTCGAAGTTCATGATGCAATTATACATATAACGTGCATACGTGTAACAGCCGGCGTCCACGCTGACGAATGTGTGGCGGCACCGGCCGGGTGCTGACGCTGCGCGCCAGAAAGAAAAGGGCCGGTTCGCGAACTACCGCTTACCGGCCCGGATACGAGGCGAAACCTGGCGCTTAGGCGAGCAGTTCCTTCGGAATGTTGCCGCCGTTGTCGGCGAGCTTTTGCAGCACGGTCTTGTGCAGCCACATGTTCATTTGCGCCGAGTCGCCCATTTTTTCCTGCGGGCAGCCGAGCTCGGTCGCGAGTTCCTTGCGTGCGGTCAGGCTGCTGTCGAGACCCAGGAGCTTCATCAGGTCGACGATGGAGACTTTCCAGTTGAGCTTCTCCGGGTTGGCCTTGGCAAGACCCTCCAGTTTGGCGACGACGTCGACGGCGCTGATGGCCACCGGGCCGGCCGGGGCTGCGGGAGCGGCTTGCGCGACATCGACGGGCGCTGCCGGCGCGGCGGCTGCGTCTTTATGATCGCCGAAGCCGAGTTTGGCCAGAATGTTGCCGAAAATACCCATGGTGCTTCCTTTCGGTAGATGAATCGGGAATGGAATTGCGGCCGCGGTCAGTCCATGCAAGCGGAATCTTGTTGCGGCGGACTTCTTTTTAGTCCTGCGCGCGGCAAACGGCAAGTGAATCCTCGCGCCTGGCAGGCCGATGCAAGGAAATTAACAATCGTGTCCTATGCCGGACGATCGACGCACTGCCACTGGCCATTGCGATACACCTCCAGCGGCTGAAATTTGGCCTTGTAGGCCATCTTGCGGCTGTCCTTGATCCAGTAGCCAAGGTAGAGGTAGGGCAGTTGCCGGTGCCGGCACAGCGCAAGCTGCCAGAGAATGGCGTAGGTGCCGTAGCTGGTGCCGGACACGTCCGGCTCGAAGAAGGTATAGACGGACGAGAGGCCATCGTCGAGTACATCGATGATGCTGATCATGCGCAGGACGCCGTTCTCGCGGAATTCGAGCAGCCGGCTGTCGACGTGGGTTTGCAGCAGGAAGTGGGCGTATTGGTCGCGGCTGTCGTCGTCCATGCCGCCGCCCTGGTGGCGCGCCATTTGATAGCGCTGATAGAGGGCGTAATGCTCTTCGCGGAAGCTGAGCGGCTTTTCCAGGACGACCAGGTTGGCGTGGTGCGCCTGGGCGCGGCGGTGGCTGCGGTTGAGCGCGAATTCGCCGACGACGATGCGCGCCGGTTGGCATTCGCGGCAGGCATCGCAATACGGCCGGTAGGTGAACACGCCGCTGCGGCGGAAGCCGGCGCGTACGAGGTCGCCGTAGGTGGTGGTGTCGATCAGGTGCGTCGGCGTGGCGACCTGCGAGCGGGCGACGCGGCCGGGCAGGTAGGAGCAGCCGTAGGGTGCGGTGGCATAGAACTGGAGCAGCGGGAAGGGCGGCAGGTCGCGCAGGTAAGCCATTCAGTTCTTCCTGAATGCGTCGCGTACGGCGTCGGCCGGCCAGCGGCCGGGCGCGCAAGAGTCAGTCGTGGTGGTACGCCGCAGCAGCGCGACAAAATCGCTGCGCGGAATCGGTCGGGCACCGAGGGAGGCGAGGTGTTGGGTTTCCATCTGGCAATCGATTATGCCAAATCCTTGGCGTTGCAGATGCATGCACAGGTGCGCGAGTGCAATTTTCGAGGCGTCGGTGCGCCAGGAAAACATCGATTCGCCGTAGAAAGTCCGTCCGAGTGCCATGCCATAGAGCCCGCCCACCAGTTTGCCGTCCATCCAGACTTCGACGCTGTGAGCGTAGCCAAGTTCATGCAATTTGCCATAGGCGGCCTGCATCTCGGCGGTAATCCAGGTGCCGTGCTGGCCGTCGCGCGGCGTGCCGGCGCAGGCGCCGATGACTGCCGCGAAGGCGGTATCGAGCCGAACCTCGTAAGGGCGGTTGCGCAGCACCTTGGCCAGCGAGCGAGAAACCTTCAGTTCGGCCGGGAACAGCACCATGCGCGGGTCCGGGCTCCACCAGAGTATCGGTTCGCCGGGGGAGAACCACGGAAAGATACCCTGTCGATACGCGGCCAGGATGCGTTCCGGGGAGAGATCGCCACCGGCGGCGAGCAGGCCGTTCGGTTCGGTGAGCGCTCGTTCGACCGGCGGGAAAACGGGCTCAGGTGGCAGCCAGGGAATCACGGCCGGTTTGCGAACGTGGCGGCGAGGTCGTCAGCCTTTTTTCAGGGCGCGACACTCGATCGGCATGTAGACGGGGTCGAGCGTAGTCGAATCCTGACCCTTGACGCTCATCTTGTCGGGGGCTTCGGCCGAGCCGCATACCCAGGTGATCGGCACGATGGGCGCATCGTCGACGACGGCGGGGCGCAGGCTGAGCACCTTGCCGGCAATCGCCTTGTTGGCGCGGTTGCCGAAGGTGAGATTGATCACGCCTTTGTCGACCGCAACGGCGCTGACGTAGTTGTTCACGATCTTGTCCGGCACGGGCAGCGCAGCGGCGGTATTGTCGGCCGGGAAGTCCTGCGTTGCGTCCCGGTAGGCGGACACGGCACGCTTGGCAATGTCGGCCAGCGGGATGGAGCCTTCGATTTGCGCCTTGATGATGCGGTCGAGGTAGGAGGGCAACGCGATCATCGCCAGGATGGCGATAATCGCGATTACCACCATCATTTCGGTAAGTGTGAATCCGCGCCGTGCCTTCATCGAAGAATCTTCCTGCCGCTGCGATGGCGGGAATGATAGCGGAAAGGGCGTGACCGTTGCGGCGCTAATCCGGGGCGACGCGGCGGGCACCGCTGAAGCGCTTGACCCAGTAGCGGCCGGTCATGTCTTCGACACGGACGTAGGCGCCCCGGCGCGGCGCGTGCACGAAGAGGTTGTCGCCAAGATAGATGCCGACATGGGAGAAGGTGCGGCGCATGGTGTTGAAGAACACCAGGTCGCCTGGCTGCAATTCGTTTTTCGCCACCGGTTCGCCGGTACGGCTCATTTCCCTGGCCGAGCGTGGCAGTTCGAGGCCGAGCCCTTCGTGAAAGACGTGGCTGACGAATCCGGAGCAGTCGAAGCCGGTTTCCGGTGTGCTGCCACCGCGGCGATAGCGGATGCCGAGCAGGTCGAGGGCCTTGTCCAGCGTCCTGTCGATGGACGTCGATGCCCGCTCCAGCAGGGTCGGCGACTCCTGTAGGATCAGCGGCGGCTCGTCGTCGGCGCGGGCCACAGATAGGGCCAGCAGACCGGCAATCAACACCAAGAAGGTGGCCCTGTTGGACTTATGGGAAAGCATGGCGCCGGACTATAGCTAAAGGTACGTAACCCTGTAAACCCTTGGCCCAAACTATTTATAATCTTGCCTTATTGCCAGAAAAGGGGTGTCGCATGCCGTCCATCGCGCCGTTCAAGGCTTTTCTCATCCGCCAGGATGAAGGCAAGGTCGTCGGTAGCTTTGCCGAAATGACGGAAGCGCAGCTCGATGTCGGCGAGGTCACCATCCGCGTCGCCTACTCCAGCGTCAACTACAAGGATGCCCTGGCGGCCACCGGGGCGGGCCGGATCATCCGGCGTTATCCGTGCGTCGGCGGCATCGATCTCGCCGGGACGGTGCTGGCGAGCACCGACGCGCGGTTCGCACCGGGCGATGCGGTGATCGCCACCAGTCACGACATTGGCGTCGCCCATCATGGCGGCTATGCGGAGGTGGCACGTATTCCGGCAGACTGGGTACTCAAGCTGCCGGTGGGACTCAGCATGAAGGACGCCATGGCGCTGGGCACGGCGGGTTTCACCGCCGGGCTGGCCGTCGTCCGCATGGAAGAGAACGGCCTGCGGCCAGGGAATGGGCCGGTCATTGTTACCGGTGCGACCGGCGGCGTCGGCAGTCTGGCCGTCGACATGCTCGCCGGGCTTGGTTACCACGTCGTTGCGCTGACCGGCAAGGAAGCGGAAACCGACTATCTGCTCGGCCTGGGCGCGAAGGAAGTCTTGCTGCGGCAGTCGCTCGATCTCGCCAAGATCAAGCCGCTGGGCAAGGAAACCTGGGCCGGTGCAGTGGATAACCTTGGTGGCGATGTTCTCGCCTGGATCGCCAGCACGATGCAGCAGGGCGGCACCATCGCCAGCATCGGCCTGGCGGCAAGCATGAGCCTGAATACCACCGTTGCCCCCTTCATCCTGCGCGGCGCCTGCCTGCTCGGCATCGATTCCGGCTACATCGGTGAGCCATATCGTAGCGGCGTCTGGCGACGACTGACTTTGGACCTGCGGCCACGACATCTGGCGGCGATGACGCGTACCATCGCGTTCGGCGACTTGCCTTCGGTGTTCGACGATTTCATTCAGGGGCGCGCCAAGGGCCGGGTCGTCGTTGCGATCGCGGCCGAATGAGGACAGCCATGGACGAGACCGGCCTACCGCGCGTCATGATCGTGGACGATTCCCGCATCGTCCGGGCAACGATCATCAAGCGCATTCGCGATCGTTTCGATGTCCGTGAAGAGGTCGACGGCGAGGACGGCTGGGAAGCGTTGCTGGTTGACCCGTCGATCCAGCTCGTGATCACCGATCACACGATGCCGCGTCTCGACGGTTATGGCCTGATCGAGCGTATTCGTGCTGCGAAGGTAACGCGCATCCGCGAACTGCCGGTCATCATGATTTCCGGCGACGAGGATGAAGGCGCCCGTCTGCGCGCCAAGGATCTGGGGGCGACGGATTTCATCACCAAAGGCACGGGTACCGCCGAATTGCTGGCGCGACTTGATTCGCTGGTCGAGCTTGGCCGTTCCCACGAAGCGCTCGAAGTGGCGCGTGCCGATGCGGCCATCGATACGGTTTCGGGTTTGCCGCAACGGAGCGTTCTGGCGCTACAGGCCGAGCAGGCTTTCTCTTACGTTCGGCGGCACGGCGGCCATGTCGGCGTACTGGTCATCGGGCTTGATCGTTTCGATGAACTGGTGGCCGCGGAAGGCGAACCCTTGGGCGATGCGCTGCTGAGTCGGTTTGGCCAGATTCTGGGTGAGGCGATGCGCAAGGAAGACAGCCTGGCTCGCTGGGGGCGTGACCAGTTTGCGGCCATTACGCCCGGCATCGACCAGGCGCAGACCCACCAGTTCGCCGAACGGCTGCGCGTCGCCATCGCTGGCGCAAGCATCCATCATCAGGGCCGCGCGCTGCACCTGACAGTCACCATCGGTTTGGCCAGCAGCCCGGAAGACGACCAGGCCGATGCGGGGAAAGTGCTCGCCATCGCCGAGCATCGCATGGCAGCAGCGATGGCCGCTGGCGGCAATTGCGTTGCCGGTTCGGTCGCGCGAACCGAATCCGGCAGCATCATGGGTATCGAGGAGGCATTGGGCTTTCTTGCCGCGGGGCGCGAGGTCGTCGTGAGACCCGGCGTGCGCGAATTCGGCAGGCGCTTGCTGCCCCTGCTGCGCCTGATGGGTTCAGAACTTCAGCTCGGCGATGTGATCGCCGAAATCGAGCGGCGGCTGACCGCGAGCAGCAACGAATAGAGTCCAACAACATAAAACCAGAGGGGTGGGTGAATGACGACGTACAAGGAGTTTTATCGACGTTCGATCGAGCAGCCGGATGCGTTCTGGGGCGAGCAGGCGCAGTTGATCGACTGGCACAAGCCGCCGCAGAAGATTTGCGATTACTCGAAACCACCGTTTGTGAAATGGTTCGTCGGCGGCGAGACCAACCTCTGCTACAACGCCGTCGACCGCCATGCGGCGAAGCGGCCTGATGCCAGGGCGTTGATCTACGTCTCGACCGAAACCAACCAGGAGAAGATCTACTCGTTCGCCGAACTCCAGTGCGAGGTCGAGCGCATGGCGGCGATCTTCCAAAGCCTTGGCGTGGTCAAGGGCGACCGCGTGCTGATCTACATGCCGATGATCGCCGAAGCAACTTTCGCGATCCT
>PMIH01000051.1 GCA_003158255.1 Rhodocyclaceae bacterium | reverse complement strand
GGCTCGATCTGGATGGTGTAGGGATTGAACTCCAGGCCAAAGGACTCGATGAAGCGGCGGTTGAATGTCGCCCAGTCGATGTTCGGATACGCCGACAGGTGGGCGTTGTAATTGCCGACCGCGCCGTTGAACTTCGCCATCATGTTCACCGCGGCAACGCGGGCGCGCGCGCGCAGCAGGCGCGCGGCGATGTTGGCCATCTCCTTGCCCAGCGTCGTCGGCGTCGCCGGCTGGCCATGGGTGCGGGCCAGCATCGGCAGTTCGGCGAGCGCATGAGCGAGTTCGCGGAAGCGCGCGATCACGCTGTCCAGCGCCGGCAGGAGAATGCCGTCGCGGCCTTCCTTGAGCATCAGCGCATGGGAAACGTTGTTGATGTCTTCCGAGGTACAACCGAAGTGGATGAACTCGGCGACGCGCATGACTTGCGGGTTGGCCTTGAAGCGATCCTTCAGCCAATACTCGACGGCCTTGACGTCGTGGTTCGTGCGCGCCTCGATCGCCTTCACGGCCTCAGCATCGGCAACGGAAAACGCAGTAATTGCAGCATCCAGTTCGGCCACCGTGGCCGGCGAAAACGCGGCCACCTCGTCGATTTCGCTGGATGCCGCCAACGCCTTCAGCCATTCGATTTCGACCCGGATGCGGTTTCGGAACAGGCCGAACTCGGAGAAATGCGCGCGCAGGGGCTCGACCTTCGCGGCGTAGCGGCCGTCGAGCGGAGAAAGGGCGGTCAGGGCAGTCAGGGCCATAGCGGTGCCAGGGAGCAAATGGGAATGGCAAATTTTATCATGCGCTGTTTCCATACCCCGACAGCAAGCAAGTCGTCAGCCGATAGGTGCATGATGGCGGCTATAATTTCAGCCAACCCAACGGATGTACGATAACAACACAATGAAACTGATCGGTACGCTCACCAGTCCCTATGCCCGCAAGGCACGCGTCGTCCTTGCCGAGAAGAAGATCGATTTCGACTGGGTCATCGATTCGCCGAATTCACCGAACAGCACGGTGCCCGGCTACAACCCGCTGGCGCGCATCCCCGTCCTGGTCCTCGATGACGAGACGGCGCTGTTCGACTCGCCGGTCATCGTCGAGTATCTCGACAGCCTGGCGCCAAACAACAAGCTGTTCCCGCAACCGAGCCGCGAGCGTCTCGAAGTCAAGCGCTGGGAAGCGCTATCGGATGGCTTGCTCGACGCCGCCGTCGGCATTCGCATGGAACAGATGCGGCCGGAAGGACAGCGCAGCGAGAGCTGGATGCAGCGCGAGCGCGATGTCATCGACGCGGCACTCGTCATGATGGCGCGCGAACTTGGCGACCAGCACTGGTGCATGGGCACGCCGTTCACCTATGCCGACGTCGCCGTCGGCTGCGCGCTCGGCTACCTCGACTTCCGTTTTCCCGACATCGACTGGCGCGGCCATCACCCTGGCCTGGGCAGGCTGCACGACCAACTCATGCAACGACCTGCGTTCGCGGATACGGTGCCGCGCGACTAGACGAATAGCTCAAGTCGTCCGCGATACCGATACGGATCGCGGGCTGGTCGGGCTTCGGGCCGATCCAGGGGTTCGCTCCTGCTGTGCGCTACTGGCGATCAAATCCGACTCAAGTACTTCCTTCTTGTTTGAGAAAGCGCGATACTTCGATGTGGCATATTCAATATCCATAAGGGGAGGCTAACGTGGGTACATTGATTCGGCGCTGGATAGGAATCGCTGCGGGATTCGCGGGACTCTTTGTAGGGCCTGTGTTTGCGGGACAGGCCGGGGCGGGATCTGGAGACTCTGACAGCTTCTTTCTGGGCAGCGATGGCAACCTGTATTCCTGGGGCTTGAATTCCGCCGGTCAACTCGGCGACGGCACGACAACCAACCGCCCGTCACCGGTCAAAATTCCTCTACCGAGTGGCGTCACCAGCTTCTCCACATTCGCCATTGGCGCCAGCCATGTCCTAGCGGTAGGCAACAACAACGTGCTTTACACGTGGGGGTCGAACAGTCACGGTCAGTTGGGCGATAACACGACGACCAATCGGTCGGCACTCGTTCCCGTAACGCTACCCGGTGGCGCTGTCGCCGCCGCTGTTGCCGGCGGGCAGGCACATTCGCTGGCGCTGACCAACGACGGTCGCTTGTTCGCGTGGGGCGACAACACGTACGGACAGTTGGGCGACGGCACCACCACGAGCCGGCTCGCGCCGGTGCAGGTGCCGTTCCCGACGGGTGTTACCGCGTTCAACGAGGTCCGCACCGGATCCGATCATACGATAGCGATCGGTAACGACGGCGGAGCCTACGCCTGGGGCAAGAACAGTAATGGTCAATTGTGTGACGGAACCACCACCAACCGTCCCAGCGCCGTCGCCATTCCCGGCGGCACGCTATTCCGCGAAGTAGGTGGCGGCAATGCCCATACTCTCGCACGCTATAGCGACGGTCACATTTACGCCTGCGGCTCGAACACGGCGGGGCAACTCGGCGATGGAACGACCATCGACCGCCTCACACCCGTGAAAGTGATGTTTCCCCCGACCCTGCATGCATTCGCGACTTTCAGAGCACGAGGGGATCACAGTGTGGCGGAAGGCGACAACGGCGTTCTGTACGCGTGGGGCCTGAACGACCACGGGCAACTTGGAGATGGCACCGTCACCAATCGGACGCTGCCGACCGCGGTTCACCTTCCGGCCGGTCTCACTTCGTTGTCCGGCGCCAGAGTCGGCACTCAACACACGATCGCGTGGGGCAGCGACAGCAAAGTTTACGCATGGGGAGCCAATAACGTCGGGCAGTTGGCCGATGGTACGACATTGGACCGCACAACCGCCGTGCGCGTAACGGGACTGCCGACATATGCTGAACTGTCTACTGCCGCCTACGACTCAATTCTGGCTGGCACTACATGGAACACCAGTATGCGAGTCCGGTCATGGATACTGCTCAAGTCCGAGCTCGCGCCAAACTGGCCTATCAGCACGGAAATCGGAACCACGGGTCTCAATCTAGTAACCGATTTCTGGGCCCATGATGGCGTCAATGCATATTCTGCCGCCAACGCCTACTTTCTTGAGGACGGAGCGTCTCCGAACATCGCAATGAGCACCGACGCCAATGGAAACGCCAATGGCATCTTGTTTGAACTTCACTCGCCGAAGCCACCGATCTCAATTGGTAATCCGCTCACCGGATTCTATGTCGACTCCCGCTACGCACCCTACGTGGATGCCTTCCAAGGTACTTGTACGTCCATTGCAAATGGCAACTGCCACGGAGCCAATGTCACCGCGCACGCCACCGGACCGCTCTTGGGAACAGGTGCATGGGAACTCTTCATCAACGCCCAGCCTGGATCAAAAGCCGTCTTGAAATCGTCAAGTGTTACTGTTTCAGAGGGTGCGGGTACCGCCAAGGTCATCGTCAAGCGTGCGGGTACTCAGTGGGGCTCGTTGAGCGTTGACTACGTCACATCGGACGGTTCAGCGCTGGCGGGAAGCGACTATACGACGACTTCTGGAACCCTGACCTGGGCCGACGGCAACAAGACCGACAAGATCATCACGATTCCGATTCTCAACACCGCGGTCGCCGCACCCACCAAGGGTTTCTGGGTGACGCTCAGCAATCCGACCAACACCCTGGTGCCGGCATATTTGGGTATCACCACCTCGACACGCATCTGGATCGTCAGCGATCATCCTGCTGTTCCCTTCTCCGATGTGTCCCCAAGTTCCTTCGCACTCAGCCACATCAATTCCCTCCTCGGGGCCGGCATCACGACGGGTTGTGGGTCTGGCATCTACTGTCCGGCGCAGAACGTCACCCGACAACAGATGGCCGCATTTCTGGTGCGCGCGGTGGAGGGAGAGCCCGCGACGACCTATTGCGACAGTGGCTCTCCGTTCTCCGATGTACCGATCAGCAACACGATGTGCAAATACATGAAACGCCTATCCGAACTCGCGGTCACGACCGGCTGTGGCGGTGGACTTTACTGCCCCAACGACAGCGTTACGCGCCAGCAGATGGCGGCCTTCCTCGTGCGTGCCGTCGAGGGCGAGCCGGCGAGTACGTATTGCGCTAGTGGCTCGCCGTTCGCGGATGTTCCGATCAGTAACACGATGTGCAAGTACATGAAGCGCCTTTCTGAACTCGGCGTCACGACGGGTTGTGGCAGCGGCAACTACTGCCCCAACAATCTCGTCACTCGTGAACAGATGGCCGCATTCCTCGGCAGGGCCGTCTTGGGAATGTGACACCGTATCAAGGAAACGCCTTCGCGGCGGGAGCGAGCTCCTGCCGTATTGGGCGGCAGTCGGATCGCGTAGACTTCGCGCGCTTCGCTCTGAGAGAATTCGTCAACCCTGAAGGAGTATGCACATGAAGAAACTGACTGCTGCCATCGCCATCCTTGTCGCGATTGGCTTGACCGCCTGCGCGCCAAAGCAAGATCCCGCTGCCGAAGCAGCCGCCAAGGCCAAGGCCGCCATGCAGCAGGCGGGCGATGCAGCCAAGATTGCCGTCGAGAAGACTGGCGAGGCCGCGAAGGCCACCGCCGAAGCCGCCAAGGAATCGACCAAGGAAGCCTACACGTCGACCAAGGACGCCGCCAAGGAAGTCGGCACGGCCACCGTGCAAGCGGCGAAGGATGTCGGTACGGCGACCGCGCAAGCTGCCAAGGATGTGGGCGACGCGGCCAAGGACGCCGTCAAGAAGTAAAGTCAGTTGTCGCGGGACGCCGTTAGAGGCGTCTCGCGCTCAGACGATGATGCCGCCGCCTAGACAGACCAGGGATTCGTAGACCACTACCGACTGTCCGGGCGTCACCGCCCATTGCGGCGCCGCGAAGGCGATCTCGCAACGGCTCGCATCCACGCTTTCCACTTCGCAGGCCGCGTCCGGCTGGCGATAGCGCGTCTTCGCCGCGTAGACCCAGTGGGTATGCGGCGCTCGCCCCGATATCCACGTGAGCTGATCGGCGGCCAGCCGGTCCCGCATCAGCGCCGGATGCTCATGGCCCTGCACGACATAGAGAACGTCATTCGCCATGTCCTTGCCGGCCACGAACCAGGGCACTTCGGCCGCGCCTTTGACGCCGCCAATGCCCAGCCCTTCGCGCTGGCCGAGTGTGTAATAGGTCAGGCCTTCGTGGCGCCCGACGACCTTGTCGCTGTCGAGCAAGCGGATCTCGCCCGGCCGCTTCGGCAGGTAGCGCGCCAGGAATTCGCGGAACGGCCGCTCGCCGATGAAGCAGATGCCGGTCGAATCCTTCTTGGCATGGTTGGCCAGCCCTGCCTCCTCGGCGATCCGGCGCACGTCGCGCTTGTAGAGATGGCCGACGGGAAACAGCGTCTTCGATAGCTGCGCC
>PMIH01000023.1 GCA_003158255.1 Rhodocyclaceae bacterium | reverse complement strand
GGCTCGGGACCGCCAAGTATATGTACATGTAGATGATACACCTCCTGCCGACCCACCCTGCCCGTGTTGATGATGGTGCGGAAGCCGTCGGAGAGCCCTTGGGAGCGGGCCAGTTCGCCCGACTTCGCCATCAGCTTGCCGAGGATCGCCTGGTGGCTCGTGTCGGCTTCGTTCAGCGAGGCAATATGCTGCTTCGGAATGATCATGAAGTGCACGGGCGCCACCGGATTGATGTCATGAAACGCGAACAGGTCCTCGTCTTCGTACACCTTCTTCGACGGAATCTCGCCGCGGGCAATCTTGCAGAAAACGCAGTCGCTCATTGCGGTCCCCGCGACTTCTTCTCGTCGATGCCCGAAATGCCTTCGCGCCGGCGGAACTCGACCATGATGTCGTCGACGCCAATGTCGAACTGGGTCAACAAGACTAGGCTGTGGAACCAGAGATCGCACACCTCCCGGACGAGATGCAGGCGATCGCCGTCCTTGGCGGCCATGATGGTTTCCGCCGCTTCCTCAGCCACTTTCTTGCAGATGGCGTCCGTGCCCTTGGCGTACAGGCTCGCCACGTAGGACGACTCCGGGGCAGCGCCCTTGCGTTCCACCAGGGTCGCCTGGACGCGGTGGATGACTTCGAGGTCGATCATTGATAGCTCCGATGGTGACTTGCCAAGACGTTAAGCGACGGTATCCGAATATTCTACCGCCCCCACCGGAGGATTGCTTCAGCACTGGCGGCTGCGCAGTGCGCCCTGCGCAGCCGAAAGGCTAGAAAAACGTCACAGCCCGAGCGCGCGCGCCATGAAAGCCGCCAGTTGGCCACGTGTCACGTTCGAATTGGGACAAAAACTGGTGCCACCACAGCCAGTTGTTATGCCGGACGACTTCATCGCCTCGATTGCCTGGAAGAACCCGTCCGTCGTCGGCACGTCCGTGAAACTTGCCGATGCCGGAGCTGGGCTGATCTGGCGGTACCAAGCCAATTCCACGGCGCGGAATGTCTGGGTATAAGCCGCTGAAGCTACCGGATCCATTACCAGATTGATCGCGTAGAGGTTGCCGCCATGCAACACGTCATTATTGATCGTGATGCAATTGGGAAACCCGAGAATACCCGAGCCTCCGATGCGATTTGCCGCGAATTGCTCCCCGATACCGGTTGTGGCAACCACATTGCCGACATCAGAGCCGTAAACGGTGGAAGATGCAGTCGCCGTGATATTCGTACTATTGCCGGTAATCGCCTGGAATCCGCCTGAGTAGGTCATCACCTCGGCAGTCATGTGAGTGGTCGAAGTATCGTAGGCATAAATTCCGATGTAGCACAACGACGCCCCATCAGGAAGCTCGACCGGCGCACGATAGTAGCCATCTCCAGTGGATCCGGATGGCATGGCATAGTAGCCAGCGCTAACGTGGTTAAGAGCGGTTTGGTAGTAGCTCGGGTGGAAGGCGGGTGCCTGAACGAGCGTGCGACGGAGTTTCGTCCCGTATTCGCCGCGACCCGCATTGTCGGCGAGGTCGGCTAGGGGGGTGTGCCCAAGAATTATCGGCAGGCGGTCCTGATTTGCCTTGATGTTCGCTCGGGCAGATTCGACTTCCCGCGGCATCGGAACCGGGGACGCGGCGAGCGCATTGACGGCAACAGCTGCAAGTGCAAGTGGAATAGCCTTGTACAAGTTCATGGTGATCCTCCTTGAGTAGTGTGGAACCGGGACAACACCCCTGATTTCCGCTCTTTCGACGGAACGGAGCGCTGGCAAACCATGTTAGCTTCTTTCTGAGGTGTGCTGGTGTATACCGATTCTGAGCAAGAATCCGGACACGCAGTTGTATTTTCAGCCGAAAGGCTGAAGAAACGTCACAGTCCGAGAGCCCGAGCCAAGAATGCCGCCATCTGGCCGCGCGTCACGTTCGCATTGGGACAAAAGCTGGTGCCACCGCAGCCGGTGGTTATACCTGACGCCTTCATCGCTTCGATCTCCTGGAAGAACGAATCGGTCGTCAGCACGTCCGTGAAGCTCGCCGAGGCTGGCGCGGGACTGATCTGGCGATACCAGGCGAGTTCCACAGCGCGGAACTGCTGCGCGGTGTCGGCCGCGGGATCCAGGTACACGTTGATGGCATACTGGTTGCCGCCATGCAGCACGTCGTTATTGACCGTTACGCAATTGGGGAAGCCCAACGTCCCACTCCCCCCAATCGCGGCTGCGGCAAATTCATAGCCAATTCCCGCACTTATCGCCTCGGCCTTTGCGGACACTCCGATGCTAGTCGCGGGGATTGTCGTGCTGTTGCCGGCAATCGCCTGAAAACCCCCGTAGTACGTGGTCAACATCGCAAAAAGGTGGCCGCTTGAACTGCTTGTCACGTCGTACGCATAAAGGCCGATGTAGCACAGGAGCGCACCGTCAGGGACTTCGACTGGCGCTAGATAATATCCGTCGCCCCCGGACGCGGAGGGCAAGTAACCGTAACCAGATCCCAGATGATGAAGATTGGCGCTCGTGGACCTCGGCTGGAATTGAGTCGCAGCGATCGTCGTGCGCTGAAGTCGAGTCCCGTATTCACCATGGCTCGCATTGTCGGCGAGATCACGCATAGGGGTGTGGGTGGGCAACACAATACGCTCCTGACTGGCAACGGAAATCGGCGGCGGCGGTGGAGCCTCGTGCGGTATCGGGACACCTCCCGCCCATGCTTTGCCGGTCAATACGGTAGTTGCGAGTAGAGCGCACTTCAAGAACCTCATGACGATTCTCCTCAGTCACGGAGCGTTATGACGTTATTCCTTCATCTGGGCTTCCACGGGCCAAAGAGCGCTCCGGTACGCCTATGGTAACCGCTGGTCGCGCAACGCCAGACGGCGTTACACGGCCAAAACTATGGGAACGTTACAGCCCCAGCGCGCGTGCCAGAAAGGCGGCCATCTGGCCCCGTGTCACGGCCTCATCCGGAGCGTAGGTTGTCGCCGTCTTGCCCGTCGTGATTCCGGCAGCCTTGACCGCTTCAACGGCCTGGAAGAACGTATGAGTCGTCGGCACGTCGGTGAACGTCGCCGTCGCCGGAGCCGGACTGATCTGACGGTACCAGGCCAGTTCCACGGCTCGGACCGCCTGCGCATTATCAGCCGTATGATCAAATAGCAACCGGACGAGATACTGATAGCCGCCATGCAGCACGTCGTTGTTGATGGTCACGCAATTGGGGAAACCCAAAAGTCCACTTCCCCCAACGTCGGCCGCAGCCAATTCCAGACCGATGCCAGTGCTGGACGCGGTACCTGCGATTGGGAGCTGGGTGATTCCGGTTGCGGGGATCGTCGTACCAATCGCCTGGAAGCCGCCGCCGAAAGCAAACAGTGTTGTCGAAATGTGAGTGGTCGTCGCGTTGTCATAGGCGTAAAGGCCGATGTAGCAAAGGGACGCGCCATCAGGGAGCTCGGCTGGAGCGTAATAGTAACCGTCGCCCCCTGCCGTCGAAGGCAGGTAGAAGTAACCCCCACTCAAATACTTGAGTTCGGCGGGCGCGTTCATGGGCCGGAATTGAGTTGCATGAATCGTACTGCGCCGCAGCATGGTCCCGTACTCCCCGTGACTCGCATTGGCCGCCAAATCATCCAGGGGCGTGTGAAGAACAATCGTCAGACGCTCCTGAGGTGCAGCCAGTGCGTTGACGGCCAACGCAGCAAGTGCCAGCAAAACAACCTGGTGCAGCTTCATTTTGATCCTCCAAGTGGCGTGGAATAGGAGCAACACCTACACCTTCCTATCCTAGGGCAGAGAGGTGTTAGCGAAGTAATCAGCGGTTGCTTCTTGACGAAGCATGCCGAAGTAAACGGAATTTAGGCGGGAATCCGGTCACCCAACTTGCCGTACGACATCGATAGCGGCCGCCAGTCCGAAAGCGGCTACGCGTTCAATCAGACCAAAATCGAGTGGCCCAACTGCGGCTGCTGTATTACGGTTTGCCAGGATAGATTTCCTTCGGGTCTTTCAATACCGGCTCGGCCGGTTCCCAGCAGCCGTCGTCCAGCCGTTGGAAGAAACAACTCTTGCGGCCGGTATGGCAGGCGATGCCGCCCACCTGTTCGATCTTCAGCAGCACGACGTCGTTGTCGCAATCGGTGCGAATCTCGATCACTTTCTGGAAATGGCCGGACTCCTCGCCCTTGTGCCAGAGTTTCCGGCGCGAGCGCGACCAGTAAACCGCTTGACCGAGAGCGGCCGTCTTCTCCAGCGCCTCGCGGTTCGCCCA
>PMIH01000158.1 GCA_003158255.1 Rhodocyclaceae bacterium | reverse complement strand
CGCAACCACAGCCAAAGCGCTCCTGGTGACCCTGTTGCTGGCGCTGCCGATGACGGCTGCGGCAGCCGGCGGGTGGTGCGGCTGGCTGCCGTGGCTATGTGGTGCTTGCGGCAAACCGCTGACCGAAGTGACCGCCTTCGGCTCCAACCCGGGCAACCTGAAGATGTGCAAGTACGTGCCCGCGAATCTCGCCGCGTCGCGCCCGCTGGTGGTCGCGTTGCACGGCTGCACGCAGCAGGCATCGGATTACGACGACGAGACGGGCTGGATCAAGTTCGCCGACAAGTACCGTTTCGCATTGCTGCTGCCGCAACAGCAGCCGGACAACAACCTGTCGAAGTGCTTCAACTGGTTCGAGCGCGCCGACAACGAGCGCGACAAGGGCGAAGCGCTATCGATCCGGCAGATGATCGACCTAATCAAAACCGATGCCGGCATCGACCCGAAGAAGGTCTATGTGACCGGCCTGTCGGCCGGCGGCGGCATGACGGCGGTGATGCTGGCCGCCTATCCGGAACTGTTCGCCGGCGGTGCCATCATTGCCGGTGTTCCGTACAAGTGCGCCAACGACGCCGCGGAAGCGCTCAGCCATTGCGGCGTCAGCCTGTCGAGTCAGATCGCGCCGATGAAAGATCTGACGCCGGCCCAGTGGGGCAGTCTGGTGCGCAATGCATCGCACTACAGCGGGCCGTTCCCGCGGGTATCGATCTGGCAGGGCACAGCAGATACCACCGTCAACCCCGAAGATCAGCGAGAGCTGGTGGATCAGTGGACCAACGTGCTGGGCATCGATCAACAACCGGATACCGAAGATACGATCAACGGCCAGCCGCACAAGTTGTACAAGGATGGCAACGGCAAGGTGCTGCTTGAGACCGTGCTGGTCAAGGGCATGGGGCATGGCACCCCGATCGATCCCGGCAAGGCGGACAACCAGTGCGGCAAAGCGGCGCCGTTCATTCTGGATGTCGGCATTTGTTCGAGCTTCTACATCCTCAAGTTCTGGGGCCTCGACTGACGAGTTTGATTCGCGAAAGTCAGCCGTCGCGTGACCGGAGGGAATCCCCGCGGGAGTACGCCGCCAAAGCGCGCCTACTTGTACTTCTTGAACACGATCCGCGCATCTTCGTGCGCGCGATCCAGCGTGCAGATCTTCGGATCGTCGTCGTGGCCACTGAAGAAGTTGTCGGCCTGGGCGCGCATCACGATGGCGATGGCGGCTTCGTCGGCGAGGCCGTATTTCTCGGTGATGAGGGTGGTGACTTCGTCGAGGTGTTCTTCGTAGGTCATGGGTTTCATAAGTCTTCACTTGCGCTTCTGGTAGGTGCCGACGAGTTCGCCTTGGGCGATGACGTGGCCTTTCATTTGCGCTTCCAGCGCGGCTTTGGTGGGATTGTTGAGGTCGGGCAGCAGCGTGTCGAGCGCATAGAGCTTGTGGAAGTAGCGATGCCGGCCGATGGGTGGGCAGGGGCCGCCGTAGCCGGCGCGGCGCCAGTCGTTGAGCCCGTTCCGGGTGCCGGCCGGAAGTTGTTGCACGGCTTCCGCGAGCGAACTCGCGCTGGCCGGAATGTTGTACAGAACCCAGTGTACATAGGTCATCTTCGGCGCCGCCGGATCGGGGTCGTCGATGATCAGGACCAGGCTCTTCGCCTCGGCGGGAATGCCCGACCACGTCAGCGGCGGTGAGATGTCGTGCCCTTCGCAGGTGTATTTCGCCGGGATTTCGCTGCGGTGCGTGAAGGCGGTTGAGGTCAGGGTGAGTGGCATGGCGGGAACCTCCTTTTCGGGCACCAATGAGTCATGCGGAATGATGCTCCGAAAGTCAGCCGTGGTGGTACGCCGTGCCGGATCGGTATTCAGGTGGCTTCGTCGAGCAGCCCTTCACCGTGTCTTCGGCACGCAAGCCCTTGTCGTGCCTGCTTGACAAGTCAAACCCTATCAGCGGTTGAACTTGTCGATGCACTTCGTCAGGTCGCTGCCGTTGCCGACAGTGCAGTCGCCNNCCGCTCGGCTTCGCGGGTCTGCTGCCGATATTCGGCGTTCTCGCGCTGGAATCGGTCCATGAGCTTGACGTTGCGCGACTCTGCCTTTTTGGCCGCATCGATCTCGTCCTGCATGCGCTCGACGACGCCCGCGTGCTCTTTGAGTTTGATGGCCAGACCGCGGTAGGAAATCACCGCGCCTGCGCCTGCGCCGATCAGGAGGCAGAGCAGGACGACTAGCGCACGATGCAGGAGCGACGGCCGTTGCGGCGCTGCTTCCGTCGTTTCCGGAACAGGCGTCGGTTCGGGCTGCCTGTGCTTGCCGTCGCCGTCCGACTGTGGCTCGAAGCGGCCGCGCAAACGTTGCAGAACGCCCATGCAGGCGTCGATGGCACGAATGGCTGTTTTCGCCACCGCACCGGGTGAGGGCGCGGGGTCGTCGCGTTCCCTGTTCTTTTCGCTCATCGAGCTTCTCCGATATGCCTGATGCCACGGACCTCGTCGAGTTGTTCTTCGCAGGCCATGTCAGGTCCTCAGCGGATGCATCCAGACCAGTAGCGCCTGTTCCTGCGATTCGGCGAGACGGGCGAGTTCGGCCAGGTCGGCGAGCATGGCGGCAATCGCTTCGTCTTCCCAGCCGGCGTCCTCGAATTCCTCGGTGGCGGCGAGCTCCAACGCGACGTCGTCGAGCCGGTCTTCGTCGAGCGCGGCCAGGCGCTCGGTCAGTTCGTCGGCGAGGCGCAGGATCACCGCGCCTTCGGCGTCGGAGACATAGACCGGTTCGTAGTGCGCGACCGCGTCGTCGAACAGGTCGCCAGTGAGCAGCGCGTGCAGCGTGGCGATCTTGGCGGTGTCGACGTCGCGCATCTGGAGGCCGCTCCATTCCTCGACGGGATTCAGCGATTCACCGATCGCCTCGATCTCGTCGTCTTCGGCGGCGATGAACTGGGTCAGGACGGACATGGTCGTATTCTCCGTGGTTGCTTGCGCATTGTGTCAGCAGGGTCGTGCCGATGCGCACTTCGTTAGGTCTTAATCGTAATACTTGACTGTTTTAGTGTGACGATTCACACTGGGGTTGCCGTCCGACTCCGCTTGAAAGGAGACCACCATGTACCCCAATTCCACCAAGACCCCCCAAGCGATCACAGCCGCCGATCGCGCCGCATTCGACAACGCGATGGGCGCAATCCGTGCAGAGCACGCCGTGATGCGCGACCTGGCGACCTTCGCGTCGCAGCGGCCGGCCTTTTGGGCCGATTACACCATGTCCCTCGCCGACACCATGCTCGCGCACGAGAGCGCCGAAGCGCGCCTGTTCGACCTGCCCTTCGTTTCCCGGCCGCCCGATAGCATCGCCTCCACGGCTGAACGGGCGCGACAGCGCTGCATCGAATACACCTCCGGGAGCTTCCACGTTCCGGATGCGCATGCGGCCGCTGCACTCTTCATCGATGCGCTGCTTACGCATCTGGCCGTCGAGGATGCCTGGCTTAACAAGGAAGACGAGCACCAGAAGGATCGCCTGCGCACCATTGCCTAGCGTCGGCCTCAGGCCAGCGCCAGCAGGTTCATGCGGAAGCGCTTGCCCTTGATGCCGGCGTCGGCGAGGCTGCGCAGTGCGCGTGCCGCGACGTTGCGGTCGAGCGCGACGTAGCAGTTGTCGTCGAAGACGTCGATGCGGCCGACCTGATCCTTGGCGAGGCCCGCGACGCCGGTGAGCGCACCGAGCAAATCGCCGGGGCGCAGCTTGTCTTTACGCCCCGCGAGGATGCGCAGCGTCTGCATCGGCGCTTGCAGCGGTTCGCCAGCGGCGGCTTCAAGCTCAGCGAGCTTGCCCCAGCGTACCGGGGCGCGTTGCCAGTCTTCGATCAGCTTGACCCACTTGCGTTCGCTCGGCGCGCTCAGTGTGAGCGCCAGGCCGATCTCGTCGCCGCGACCGGTGCGGCCGATGCGGTGGATATGGATTTCGGTGTCCTTGGCGACATCGACGTTGATGACGGCGCTGACGGTACGGATGTCGAGGCCGCGCGCGGCGACGTCGGTGGCGACCAGCACCGAGCAACTGCGGTTGGCGAACTGCACCAGCAGTTCGTCGCGCTCGCGCTGCTCCAGTTCGCCGTGCAACGCCAGCGCTGAAATTCCCTGCGCGCGCAGTTCCTCGGCCAGTTCGCGGCAGTGGATGCGCGTGTTGCAGAAAGCCAGCGTCGACTCGGGCCGGAAATGCGCGAGCAGGTGCGCGACGGCGTGGTTGCGCTTCTCGTGCGGCATTTCGTAGAAAAACTCTTCGACGCGCGTGGCGTCCTGTGCGGAATCGACTTTCAGTTCTTCCGGCCGGTTGAGGAAGGCGGCGCTGGCCTGCTTCATGTCGTCGGGATAGGTGGCGGAGAACAGCAACGTCTGCCGTTCGGACGGGCAGGCGCGGACGATGCCCTTGATCTCGTCGTAAAAGCCCATGCCGGCCATGCGGTCGGCCTCGTCGAGCACCAGCGTGCGGATATGCGAGAGGTCGATGCTCTTGCGGCTCATGTGGTCCTGGATGCGGCCGGGCGTGCCGACGATCACATGCGCGCCGTGTTCGAGCGAAGCGATCTGCGGCCCCATCGGCGTGCCGCCGCACAGCGTCAGCACCTTGATGTTGTCTGCGTAGCGGGCGACGCGGCGCAATTCCTTGGCCACCTGGTCGGCCAGTTCGCGCGTCGGGCACAGTACCAGCGCCTGGGTTTCGAAGTCGGTCGGATCGAGCTGGTGCAGGATGCCGAGGGCGAAGGCCAGCGTTTTGCCGCTGCCGGTGTCGGCCTGGGCGATCAGGTCGCGGCGCTTCAGGATCAGCGGCAGGCTCTGGGCCTGGATGGCCGTCATGTTGACGTAGCCGAGGCGCTCGAGGTTGCGCAACAGCGGCGGCGACAGTGGCAGGGTGGAGAAGTCTCGGGTGGTCACGGGAAGCGCCGATGGAATGGCACCGGAGTCTAGCAGGCGCATGGTGCGGAGGCCAGTTCGCTCGCGTATGCAATCGCTACGAAAGTCAGTCGTGGTGGTACGCCAAATGGCTACGCCGTCACGGTGTCCACGGCCGGGCGACGCCGAGACCGGTTGGTCAGGCGGCCTTGATGGCCAGAACCGGGCACTCGGCGAAACCAATCACCCGCTCGGCGACGCTGCCCATGAGCAGGCGGTCGAGGCCGGTGCGGCCATGGGTGCCCATGACAATGAGATCGGCGCCGGCCTTGCGCGTCTGGTCGAGGATAACCTGCTCCGGGCGGCCTTCGGCCACTACGCCGGTGACCGCAATGTCCTGGTTCGCCAGTCCCAGCTTGACCCGGTCGATGGCGTTGACGGCTTCGCGGCGGCGCTGTTCGTTGTGGCTGGGCAGCACCGCCGATGCCACTGCCAGGGGCAATCCGGCTGCCAGGGCCATCTTGCCGGCCGCGTAGGCGGCGGCATCGCCGTAGCGCGAACCGTCGGTAGCCACCA
>PMIH01000217.1 GCA_003158255.1 Rhodocyclaceae bacterium | reverse complement strand
ATGAAGGAAGCGCTGGAAGATCCGGCGCGCCTGCTGCTCGACCTCTGAGGACACGACCATGGCGAACAGACAATTCGATGTGGTGGTGATCGGCGGCGGTCCTGGGGGCTACATTGCGGCGATCCGTGCGGCGCAACTCGGCCTCACGGCCGCGTGCATCGAGAAGGAGTCGTATGCCGACCCCAAAGGCGAAGTGCGCCTCGGCGGCACTTGCCTCAACGTCGGCTGCATTCCTTCCAAGGCGCTGCTGCAATCGTCCGAACTTTACGATCAGGCCGGTCATTCGTTCGTGATGCACGGCATCGGCCTCGACAACCTGAAGATCGACGTCGCGACCATGGTTCGGCGCAAGGACAACATCGTCACCCAGTTGACCGGCGGCATCAAAGGGCTGTTCAAGAAGAACAAGGTGACGCTGCTGTCGGGGCACGGGCGCTTCGTCGGGCGCGAGGACGAATTCTGGCAGGTTGAGGTAGTGGGCGAAAATGGCGGCGAAGTGGTCAACGCGAAGAACGTCATCGTCGCCACCGGCTCCCGGCCGCGCCACCTCGACGGCATCCCGGTCGACAACAAGGTCGTCTGCGACAACGTCGGCGCGCTTGCCTTCGACGCGGTGCCGAAGCGGCTCGGCGTCATCGGCGCCGGTGTCATCGGGCTGGAACTCGGCTCGGTCTGGAAGCGCCTGGGCGCCGATGTGACCATACTCGAAGCGCTGCCGGACTTCCTGGCCGCCGCCGATCCGGCGGTCGCCAAGGAGGCGTGGAAGACTTTCACCCAGAAGCAGGGCTTGAAGATTCATCTCGACGTCAAGATCAACAAGGTCACGCAGGGCAAGAAGGGCCAAGGTACGCAAATAAGTGTCGAATACGAAGTCGGCGACGAAACGAAAACGCTCGAATGCGACAAGCTGATCGTCTCGGTCGGCCGGATTCCCAACACCGACGGACTGGGCGCAGACAACGTGGGCCTGGCGCTTGACGATCGCGGGCACATCGCCGTGGATGACCACTGCCAGACCAGCCAGCCGGGTATCTGGGCGGTCGGTGACGTCGTGCGCGGCCCGATGCTGGCGCACAAGGGTATGGAAGAGGGCGTCATGGTGGCGGAGCGCATTGTCGGCCAGGCCGGTCATGTCAATTACGATGTCATTCCCTGGGTCATGTACACGCATCCCGAAATCGCCTGGGTGGGTAAGACCGAGACCCAGCTCAAGAGCGAGGGCATTGAATTCCGTGCCGGACAGATTCCTTTCGCGGCCAACGGGCGGGCGCTCGGACAGGGCGACACCACCGGATTCGTCAAGGTGATCGCCGATGCGAAGAGCGACCGGGTTCTGGGCGTGCACATCATCGGCAACAACGCGTCCGAGTTGATCGTCGAGGCGGTGGTGGCAATGGAGTTCGGCGCGTCGAGCGAGGATATCGCACGCATCTGTCATGCCCATCCGACGCTCTCGGAGGTGATGCACGAAGCCGCCTTGGCGGTGGACAAGCGACCGTTGCACTTTTGAAGGCGCATCGCATCCTCAACGTCCCCAAGGACGGCATGATCGAAGGCTTCAATGCCGCGCTGGTCGAGCGCGGCATCGTCGCCGATCCGGCGCAGTTGATGGCCGCCATGCGGCTGCAACAGTTCTACGACGAACTGGTCGCCTTCAAGGCGGCGCGGCGGACGAAATTGCGCAAGCTGCTGGTGCATCCCGAACTGCCGCGCGGCGTCTGGTTCTGGGGTGGCGTCGGTCGCGGCAAGAGTTTTCTGATGGATTGTTTCTTCGCCGCTGTGCCCTATCAGCGCAAGCGTCGCGTGCATTTCCACGCCTTCATGCGCGAAATCCACGAGCGGCTGCAATCGCTGAAACACGAAGCCGATCCGCTGGCCAAGGTCGCGGCTCAAGTGGCGAAGGAAACGCGGCTGATGTGCTTCGACGAATTCCACGTCTCGGACATCGCCGACGCCATGATTCTCGGCCGGTTGATGGAGGCGTTGTTCGATGCGGGCGTGCTGTTCTGCATCACGTCCAACTATCCGCCTGTCGGCTTGTACCCGAATGGGCTCCAGCGCGACCGGCTGTTGCCGACCATCGCCCTGCTTGATGAAAAGCTCGACATCATCAAGATCGACGCTGGCATCGATTACCGACTGCGGGCGCTGCAACAGGATGACATCTACCATTTCCCGGCCGACGAGCGGGCAGAGCGGAGGATGGCGGCAACTTTCGGACGCATTGCCGGCGGCGAAGGCCACGTGCGCCCGATTACGGTTATGGGTCGGGAGATGCGGGTGATTCATCGCGCGCCGGGCATCGCCTGGTTCGACTTCGCAATGCTGTGCGGCGGCCCGCGCTCGCAGAACGACTATCTCGATCTGGCGCATCGCTTCCATACGGTGTTGTTGTCGGGAGTGCCCAAAATGGGCGAGCGCCAGGCGTCCGAGGCCCGCCGTTTCACCTGGCTGGTCGATGTGTTCTACGATCATCGCGTCAAGCTGGTTTTGGCGGCCGCATGTCCGGCCGAAGAACTTTATGTGTCGGGCACTCAGGCGGTAGAGTTCGAACGCACTGTCTCGCGCCTGATCGAAATGCGCTCACCCGCCTATCTCGCTGCCGAGCACCGTCGTTTCGAGACCCATCCGCAGGCGGCGTGACCCGTCTGGGCGGCTGGCAGTTCCCGGCATCTCCCGGTGCACTTGCAAGAAGCAGTGACGACTCGGTTAGAATCGAAACGTCACCTTGCGAGAGGAGCCCGCATATGTTGCAGCCAGGCCAGCCGGCGCCGGCATTTTCGCTGCCAGACGCCGACATGGAGACCTTCAATCTGAAGTCGTTGCACGGCAAGCAGCATGCGGTGATCTTCTTTTATCCCAAGGACGGTACTCCGTACTGCACACGGGAGGCCATCGAGTTCTCCGACCACGAAACGGAATTCAACGACCACGGCTGCGTGATTCTGGGCATCTCGCGCGACGATTGCCTGGCCCATGCGGAATTCCGGGACAAGAACGGGCTGTCGGTGCGGCTGCTGTCCGACGTCGACGGCAAAGTCGGGCACCAGTACGGTGTCTACCACTATTGTGAGCGGGACGGCCAGCGCAAGCTGACCGTATTGCGGTCGACCTTCGTCATCGACAAGCAAGGTATCATCCGCCATGCCCTCTATGAGGTGCCTCCCAAGGGGCATGCCGCAGAGGTATTTCAACTGGTCAAGCAACTGAACGGAAGCCGTCATTCATGCAAGTCGCAAAAAACACCGTAGTTACTTTGAGCTATCAGGTCAGTGATAGCGATGGCAATCTTGTCGATGGCGGCGAGCAGCCGCTGATCTATCTTCACGGCGGCTATGACGGCATTTTCCCGCGCCTCGAAGAGGCGTTGCAGGGCAAGGATGTCGGCGAGAAGCTGGAGATCAAGCTGCAACCCGAAGACGCTTTTGGAGACTACGACGCGGAGTTGGTGATGATCGAAGCTCGCTCGCTGTTTCCGGACAACATTGAGGTTGGCATGCAGTTCGAGCGTGCCACCGAGGATGGCGACGACGGTGAGCTCTACACCATCACCGATATCGCCGAAGACAAAGTCGTCGTCGACGGCAACCATCCGCTGGCCGGCATGGCGCTGGTGTTTTCCTGCACCGTGGCTGAAGTACGGGCGGCAACGACCGACGAGATCGGGCATGGCCATATCCACGGCCCGGCAGGTCACCAACACCATTGAACAACCTGGCGCCGCGCGATAAGCGGCGCCAGCCTATTTCGCCAGTCGCTTGAGCGCGTAAAGTTTTTCGAGCGCGTCGCGCGGCGAGAGCTCGTCGGGATCCAGCGCTTGCAGCGCCTCAAGCACCGGATGCGGTTCCGCTTCCGGTGCCGGTTCCGGCAGGCGGGCGAACAGATCGGGCTGTGGCCCGGCAATGACCTCGCGATTTTCAAGTTGCACGAGGCGCCGCTTGGCATCGCGCACGACGCTGCCGGGAATACCCGCCAGCGCAGCGACCTGGATGCCATAGCTCTGCGAGGCCGGACCTTCCTCCACCGCGTGCAGGAAGATGATCTTGTGACTGTGTTCCACTGCATCGAGATGCACGTTGGCGCATTCCGGGTAGTCCTGGGCCAAACGCGTCAGCTCGAAATAGTGTGTCGAAAAAAGCGTGAACGCACGGTTCTTCTCGATCAGATGGCGGGCAATGGCGAAGGCCAGCGCGAGGCCGTCGAAGGTCGAGGTACCGCGGCCGATCTCGTCCATCAGCACCAGCGACCTTTCCGTGGCGCCATGCAGGATGGCGGCGGCTTCGGTCATTTCGACCATGAAAGTGGAACGCCCGGAGGCGAGGTCGTCGGCGGCGCCGATGCGGGTGAAAATGGCGTCGACCGGACCGAGGCGACAGGCATGCGCCGGCACATAGGCGCCACAGTGGGCCAGAAGAACGATCAATGCCACCTGACGCATGTAAGTGGACTTGCCGCCCATGTTGGGGCCGGTGACGAGCAGCAGCTTGCGCGTTGCCGACAGGCGGGCATCGTTGGCGATGAAGGTGTCGACTTCGCCTTCGACCACCGGGTGACGACCGTGTTCGATCTCGATCACCGGTTCGGCGACGAATTGCGGACGCGCCCAGTCCAGCCGGGCGGCGGCGGTGGCGAAGGCACATAGACCGTCGAGCAGCGCCAGCGCGCGTGCAATCCGCTGGAGCTCTGGAATCCACGGCGCCAACTGTTC
>PMIH01000036.1 GCA_003158255.1 Rhodocyclaceae bacterium | reverse complement strand
TATCGGCTGTTTGATTGTTAAAGATCTCGGTGCGCTTTCGCTTTCTTCGCATCACCGTTCTGCATCAGCAGAGAGGCCGAACTATACGGGATGTTCCGAACCCTGTAAAGCCCTACGCGGCTTTTTCTTGTTAGCGAAGAAATTCGAGACTGATTTCCTTGAACAGTGGTGTGCCGGCCTTGCGCAACCATTCGAAGGTGACCATTTCCCGACTGACGATCTCAATGCCATGATCACGCATGCGCTCCAACGCGACGTCCTTGTCGGCCGAATTGCGCGAACCGACCGAGTCAGCGACCACAAATACCGCCTTGTTCTGCTCTCGCAATTCAATCGCGGTCTGCATCACGCAAACGTGCGACTCCATGCCGCAAATGACCACCTGCGGCCGTTCGCTCCCTGGTATTCCTGGTAGACACCGTGCCGCAGCGCAGGAAAAATGCACTTTCTCTGCGGTAACGCCCTCGGGAAACTCTTTGGCCAATTCCATATTGGTATGTCCCAATCCCTTTGGGTACTGCTCGGTTGCCATCACCGGCACACCAATTCGGTTAGCTACGCGCACCAGCCAAATCACGTTCTGTAGCAAGGTCTGCCAGCCATCAACATGATGAAGCAGCTTGTCCTGCACATCGACAACCAGCAAGCTGCTGCTTTCGGCATCAATCAGCATCTACATCCCTCCGCCCATTATTTTTCCGACTCGATCAACGCCCTGATTTGCGTTGGCAGTTCCATCGATTTGCCGGTCGCGGGGTGGAACCAGACCACCTTGGCCGCCCCTTCAGCGTACAGCTTGTCGTCACCCACGCAGCGCATCTCGTAATACGTCGGCACACTCGATCGTCCCGGTTGGCCCACATATAGACGTACTTCAACCAGCGCGGGGTAAGTGATCGGCAAAAGAAACGTGCAACTCGCATTGACAATGACAGCCGCCTCGTCACGCCCGGCGTCGAGCGAAAAACCGAGCGATTCCAGCCACTCGATCCGCGATTGCTCGGCGTAGCGGAAATAGATCGTGTTGTTGACGTGCCCCATGGCATCCATGTCGCCCCAACGGACAGGGATGCGGGTTGTATGTACTAAACGACGAAAGTGGTCCATGACTACAGCCGATCGGAAAGATGACGAAGCTTATAATGTCTGGATCGATTCGACAAATAGCTGGGCTGCTGCCGGGAGAAGTGATGGAACGCGAAGCAATGGAATTCGATGTCGTCATCGTCGGCGGCGGACCGGCAGGTCTGGCGGCAGCCATCCGACTCAAGCAACTGACTCCGGACCTGAGTGTCTGCCTGATCGATAAGGGTTCCGAGATCGGCGCCCACATTCTCTCGGGTGCCATCATTGACCCGCGCGCGCTCCAGGAACTGTTCCCGGACTGGCAAGCGCTGGACGCACCACTGAATACCCCCGTCAGCGAAGACAGGTTCATGTTTCTTACACCAAGCGGCAGCGTCACGACGCCGCAGGTTCTGCTCCCTGCCTGCTTCAAGAACCACGGCAACTACGTCATAAGCCTGGGCGATCTGTGCCGCTGGATGGGCCAGCAAGCCGAGAGTCTCGGCGTCGAGATCTATCCCGGTTTTGCGGGGGCCGACATCCTGTATGGCGACGCCGGCGAAGTCCACGGCGTCGTCACGGGCGACATGGGCATCGGCCGCGATGGACAACCGACCGATGCCTTCCAGCCGGGCATGGAACTACGCGCAAAGTACACCCTGTTCGCGGAAGGCTGTCGCGGTCATCTTGGCAAACGCCTGGAGGCACGATACGACCTCCGCAAGGATGCCGACCCGCAAGTCTATGGTCTAGGCATCAAGGAACTCTGGGAAGTCACGCCGGACCAGCACAAGCCGGGCCTTGTCGTACATACCGCCGGCTGGCCACTCGATGCCGGCACCTACGGTGGCTCATTCATGTACCACTACGGCGAAAACCTGGTGGCCATTGGTTTCGTCGTCGGCCTGAGTTACAGCAACCCCTACCTTTCCCCATTCGAAGAATTCCAGCGCTACAAGACTCATCCCGCCATCCGAGTCACGCTGGAAGGTGGTCGCCGGATCAGCTACGGTGCCCGCGCCCTCGCCACCGGCGGCCTGCAGGCCCTGCCCGAATTGTCCTTCCCCGGAGGAGCGCTGATCGGCGACGACGCGGGCTTCCTCAACGGTTCCCGCATCAAAGGCTCACACGCCGCCATCAAGAGCGGCATGCTCGCCGCGGAGGCCATCGCCGAAGCGCTGGGCGCGGGCAGGCAGGGCGACAAACTGACAGCCTACGGTGAAAAGTTCCGAGCCTCATGGCTCTTCGACGAACTGTACAAGGCGCGCAACTTCAAGCCGTTGATGGCCAAGGGACTGTGGCTGGGATCGTTATTGTTCGGCATCGACCAGCAACTATTCCGCGGCAAAGCACCCTGGACGCTCGGTCTCACGGCGGATCACCTGAAATTGAATCCAGCATCCGAATGCCGCCCGATCGACTACCCGAAGCCCGATGGCAAGATCAGCTTCGACCGGTTGTCCTCCGTGTTCCTGTCGAACACCAACCACGAGGAAAACCAGCCCTGCCATTTGCTACTGAAGACACCCGAGGTGGCAATCGATACCAACCTCGCACTTTACGACTCACCGGAGCAGCGCTACTGCCCGGCCGGCGTGTACGAAATCGTGCGCGCCGAAGACGGACAACCCAGGCTGCAAATCAACGCCCAGAACTGCGTGCACTGCAAGACCTGCGATATCAAAGACCCAACGCAAAACATCGTCTGGGTCACGCCGCAGGGCGGCGAAGGACCGATCTACCAGTCGATGTAGCGGCGAAACGCACAAAGGTGTTGCACTGCACAGCGCGGCCCCATATAATGGCGATCCTCTGACGCGGGGTGGAGCAGTCTGGCAGC
>PMIH01000076.1 GCA_003158255.1 Rhodocyclaceae bacterium | reverse complement strand
TGGGGCGCGGTCATCTACGAAACCGGCTCCGTGACGCCGCTGGCGGAAGGCGCCCACATGAGCGCCCACATCGATCCCGGCCAGATTCCCTATAACGTCCGGATTCGCGAAATCGCCGAGAAGAGCACCGGTTCGGCGCGCTCGCGCAATATCGTCGTTCTCGGTTTCATTGCCGGCCTGTTCAATCTGCCACTCGATTCCTTCCTGCGTGCCTTGAACAGCAAGTTCAAAGGCAAGGCCGAGATCGCCGAGAAGAACGAGGCCGCGCTGCGCGCGGGCTACCACGAGGGCGGACGCTGGTTCCGCCTCGACGACATCGAGTTCGGCACGCCGCCCTCCATGGCGGCCGGCGCCACGGTCGAGATGATCAGCGGCAACGCCGCCGTGGTGCGCGGCGCGCTGGATGCCGGCATCGACAACTTCTTCGGCTACCCGATCACGCCTGCCACGTCGATCATGGAACGCCTGGCCAGCGACATGCCGAAGCGCGGCAAGCGTCTGGTGCAAACGGAGGACGAGATCGCGGCCGTCTCCGCCACCATGGGCGCGGGTTTCACCGGCGCGCGAACCGCCACCGCAACCTCCGGCCCCGGCCTGGCGCTGATGTCGGAAATGATCGGCTTCGGCATCGTCGCCGAAATTCCCAGCGTGATCTTCGTTTCGCAGCGCGGCGGCCCGTCGACGGGCCTGCCGACGAAAACCGAGCAGTCGGATCTCAATATCGCCGTCTACGGCGGCCACGGCGACGCACCGCGCATCGTCATTGCGCCGACCAACGTCGAAGGCTGTTACCGCCTCGCCGGCAAGGCCTTCGAAATGGCCGAGGCCTACCAGACGCCGGTGATCGTACTGCTGGACATGTACCTGTCCAACCGTTACGAAACCGTGCTTTTCCCGGCCAAGCCGCCCTTCGATCCAGATATGAATGTCTATGCCGACACGCGCGGCAACAATGGCGCCGGCTTCAAGCGTTTCGCGCTGACCGCCAGCAACGTCAGCCCGCGCACCGTCCCGGGCCAGAGCAGCGGAATGCATGTCGCCACGGGCCTCGAACACAATGAACTTGGGCGCCCCAACGACCAGCCGGACAACCACGCGGCGATGAGCCGCAAGCGACACGACAAACTCCAGGCCGCACTCACCCATCCCGACTTCAACGCCACCAAACGCTTTGGCGACGACGGCGCTGTCGACGTCGGCATCATCGCCTGGGGTTCCACCTTCGGCGAGGCGCTGGAAGCAATGCTGCTGGCACGCGCGGAAGGCATCCGCTGCGCGGCGCTGAAGGTGGTGATGATCTCGCCGTTCCCGACCGAGGCCGTGGCCGCATTCATGGCCGACTGCGGCGAAGCGCTGGTGCCGGAGGTGAACTACCAGGGACAGTTCGCCGGCGTTCTCCAGGCGCACATCCCCAAAGCAGTAACGCGCCTGGCGCGCGTGCCCTGCGAGCCGATGGAAGTCGGCCAGATCCTGGCCGAGGTACGCCGCCTGGCTGGGCGGACCGACGAACAACAGGCGGCTTGAAAGGATATCGACCATGGGTGAAATTCGACCGGTATATCTCGAGGAAAAACTCAAGGAAGTCGAGGAAAGCGGGCGGCTCAGCTATCGCTCCAAGGCGCTGCCGACCTGGTGCCCGGGCTGCGGCTATTTTTCCATCGTGGACGCGGTGGCGACGGCGCTGTGCGATCAGGGCGTCGCTTACGAGGACGCCGTGGTGGTATCGGGCATCGGCTGCTCGTCGCGCTTCCCGTTCTTCCTCAACACCTACGGCATGCACACGCTGCACGGCCGCGCGCTGCCCGTAGCCACTGGCGTCAAGACCGCCAACCCGGCGCTGACCGTGGTGGCCGTCGGCGGCGACGGCGACGGCTTCGCCATCGGCGGCGGCCACATTCCGCATGCCGCCCGGCGCAACCTGGACATCACCTACCTGCTGTTCGACAACGGCATCTACGGCCTGACCAAGGGTCAGACCTCGCCGACCTCCGCGACCGGATTCAAGACCACCACCTCGCCCTACGAGAACGCGGATCGCCCCCTCAACCCGCTGATGCTGCTGCTTTCCTACGGCGCCACATGGGTTGGCCAAGCCTATGCCGGCAAGCCCGAGCACCTGCGCCGCATGATCGCGGAAGCGATGGCGCATCGCGGCTTTTCGTATCTACACATCATTTCGCCCTGCGTCACCTTCGACAAGACACACCGCACGTACGTAAATCTCGGCGCGCAAGTGCGTGACCTCCCCTCCGACCATGATCCGAGCGACAAACTGGCGGCGCTGCGCGAAGCCATGAACGATGCGACGCCGGCACTGGGCCTGTACTACCGCGAGGAGCGGCCCACGCTCGACGACGCGCTCGACGGCCTGGTGAAGAAAGCGGGCGGAACTCCGGCCCAGCGCAAGCCGCATCGCTAGCCGAGTCGGTAGAATGGGCAGCTTCGCCCCATTCTACCGATCTCGCCATGGCCGACACCGACGCCAAAGCCTCCAATTTCATCCGCAACATCATCGACGCCGACCTGGCGGCGAACAAGTTCGCACAGCGCCGCTGGTCCGGCCAGCCGGGCCCGGCCACTTCGCTGAAAGTCAGTCATGGTGGTACGCCGAGTGAAATCGATACTGCGAAGATCCGCACCCGTTTCCCGCCTGAGCCGAACGGCTACCTGCATTACGGCCACGCCAAGTCGATCTGCCTGAACTTCGGGCTGGCGCTCGATTACGCGGGCGCCTGCCACCTGCGCTTCGACGACACCAACCCGGAGAAGGAAGAGCAGGAGTACGTCGATTCCATCGTCGATGCGGTGAAGTGGCTCGGCTTCGACTGGGGGCCGAACCTCTACTACGCCTCGAACTACTTCGACTGGATGTACGAGTTCGCCGAGTACCTGATCCAGTCCGGCAACGCCTACGTCGATTCGCAATCGGCCGACGAGATGCGCGCCAGTCGCGGCACGCTGACCGAGGGGGGCAAGGCCAGTCCGTACCGCAGTCGCTCCGCCGCCGAAAGCCTCGCCCTGTTCCGTCGCATGAAGGCCGGCGAATTCGCCGATGGCGCGCACGTGCTGCGGGCAAAGATCGACATGGCCTCCGGCAACATCAACCTGCGCGACCCGGCCATTTATCGCATCAAGCGCGCCACGCACCACAACACCGGCGACAAGTGGTGCCTCTACCCGATGTACACCTATGCGCACCCGATCGAGGACGCGCTGGAAAATATCACGCATTCGATCTGCACGCTCGAATTCGAGGACCAGCGGCCGTTCTACGACTGGCTGCTCGACAAGCTGGCCGAGGGAGGCCTCTTGCAACGCCCGCTGCCGCAGCAGATCGAATTCGCGCGCCTGAATCTCTCTTACGTAGTGCTGTCGAAACGCAAGCTGATCCAGCTCGTCGAAGAAAAGCGCGTCGATGGCTGGGACGATCCGCGCATGCCGACGCTCGTCGGCGCGCGTCGGCGCGGCTTCACGCCCGAGGGCTTCCGCCGTTTCGCCGAGATGATCGGCGTTGCCAAGGCCGACGCATGGATCGACATGAGCGTGCTCGAAGGCTGCATGCGCGACCACATGAACGAAACCGCCGAGCGGCGCATCGCCGTGCTCGACCCGGTGAAGCTCGTCATCGAGAACTATCCGGAAGAGGACGAGGAACTCTGCGAGGCGCCCAACCACCCGCAGAAGCCGGAACTGGGCAAGCGCCCGATTCCCTTTTCGAAGGAACTGTGGATCGAGCGCGAGGATTTCGCCGAAACGCCGCCCAAGGGTTACTTCCGGCTATTCCCCGGCAACACCGTGCGACTGCGCTACGGCTTCGTGGTGAAGTGCACCGGCTGCGTCAAGGACGACACCGGTCACATCACCGCCGTGCATTGCATCTACCTGCCGGAAACCAAGTCGGGCACGCCCGGCGCCGACAGCGTCAAGGTCAAGGGCAACATTCACTGGGTCTCGGCGAAGCACGCCTATGCCGCCGAAGTTCGCCTCTACGACCGGTTGTTCAAGGTCGAAAGTCCGGGTGCCGGCGGCCGCGATGTCATCGACGACCTGAACCCGGAGTCAAAGCGCGTGATCACCGCGCAACTGGAACCGGCGCTGAAGGATGCACAAGCGGAGGAACGCTTCCAGTTCGAGCGCCACGGTTATTTTGTCGCCGACCGGATCGACTCGAAGTCAGGCACGCCGGTATTCAACCGCGCGGTGACGCTGAAAGACTCTTGGACAGCCAAGTAGCCGGCGGCTAGTCGACGCGGATCAGCTTACGGAAGGCGGCTGGCTCGGCCACGCAGAGATCGTAAGCCTTCTGTTCGGTAACGCGGAACCGCTGGCTGTCGAGCATCGAGTGCTCGCGCCCGGCGACGATGCGCGCCAACTGAAGGCACTCCGGCGAATGCTCGGCTTTGCCGGTCGCGGCAGAAATTCCGATCGTCGCCGCCACGGACACGCCGATGGCGATCAGCACCCAGGTTTCGCGGCGTTTGTCGATTTGTCGCAACACGACGACATCTCCCTGCGCAGATAATGCTGAGATAATATTCGCCTCAAGCATGGTAATGAATGATGCATATGCCTCAATTCCGGTCACAACCGGATCGGCAGGCGAGACATCGTTGAGTCTTTCACTCGACGACGATTGGGTTGGCGCGCTCTCGCGCCTCGGCCGGCTGGTGTTTGCCCTGCATCGACTCGCCGCCACCGCNNTGGCAGCGACTCGCTCACCACGACTCCATGCTGACGGAAACCCTGAAGCGCCCGGGACAAACGCTGCGGGGCACCGCCGATGGACCGGAAGGCTGTTTGCCGTTCGTGCCCGAGGTCACCGCGCACGCGCATCGTTTCGGCATGGAGCATGTTCTCGGCACGTCGTTCATCGACCCGATGCTCGGGCTCGTCGAAGGCTTCGCGCTTTATCGGTCCGATAACCGGCATCGCTTCAGCGAGCCGGAACGCCTGCTGACGCAGCATGCGCTGCCGCATCTGCTCGAGGCCTGGCGCACGAATCGTCTGCGCCTGATTCAACAGGAAAGACCCGCGGCGGCGGTTGCGCGTCAGTCGTTGGGCCTCTGCGACAGGAAAGGCCTCTTGCACACAGCCGGCCCCGAGTTCGCAGCAATGATGCGCGAAGAGTGGCCCGACTGGCGCGGACCGACATTACCGCAGTCATGGCTGACGGGAAACCGGAAGGCTTGCCTCGGCCGCAAAATCGTCGGCTCGCTTGAGCCGCTCAACGATCTTTGGCTGGTAAAGTTGCGCCGCCGTTCNNAACTATCAGGACATCGCCGTCGAGTTGCATATCTCGCCCGCCACGGTACGCAACCACCTGACCAACATCTACGGCAAGCTCGGCATTTCCAACAAGGCGGAACTCGCCAGGCTGCTCGACTGATCCGGTCGCCGCTCGTCGGTCATGTCGGCGATTGGCGCCCGTGTTCGGCGTTTCGTCGCACGCTCCCTAGCCAGTCGCACGGGCACCCCGTAGCATGAGCACTTCTGCCCACGCCGGAGCCACCCCATGACACTGTTGCAGCCCACGGAAGGCCGGGAGCCTCCCCCCGCCATCGCCCTGACCGGCATCGTCAAACACTATCGCATGGGCGACGAAGACATCCCGGCACTGCGGGGAGTCGATCTGGAGATTCCGGCCGGCACCTTCATGGCCGTGCGCGGTCCTTCCGGCAGCGGCAAGAGCACNNCAGAGCTACAACCTGGTGCCGGTGATGAGCGTGCGCGACAACGTCGAGTACCCGCTGCTGCTGGCCGGATTGCCGGCCGGTGAACGTCGTTCCCGTGTCGACGAAATCCTCGGCCAGGTGGGCCTGACCGGCTTGGCCGACCGGCGCCCGGACCAGCTTTCTGGCGGCCAGCGCCAGCGTGTCGCCATCGCGCGCGCACTGGTCAAATCACCGACGCTGGTGATCGCCGACGAGCCGACCGCCAATCTCGACACCGCGACCGCCAGCCAGGTCATCGACCTGATGAAAACGCTGGGCCGCCAGCATGGCGCCACGTTCCTGATCGCCACCCACGACGACCGCATGACGGCGCATTGCGATTCGGTTCATGCGATGACCGACGGGGTGCTGCAATGAATACCTGGCTGCTGGCCTGGCGCAACGTCCTGCGCAATCGTCGTCGCTCGCTGGTCACGATTTTGATCGCCACCGTCGGTTGCACATCGATACTGGTCGCCACGGGCTTCGCGCTCTACACCTACGAGATGCTGGAGGACAGTTCGGCACGCGAGTTCGGCCACGTCACCATCGGCGGCAAGAACTACTTCACGCGCGACGAGGAAACGCCGATGCAGTACGGCATCGAGGACTACCGGCAACTTACCGCCAAGCTGAAGGCCGACCCGCGCGTGCGCCGCGTGCTGCCGCGCGTGTCGCTGTCGGGGCTGATCTCCAACGGCGACAAGTCGGTGATCTTCCTCGGCATCGGCGCCGACATCGAGACGGAAGCCGAAGTACGCGGCCAGTTCCTGACGCTTGTCGAGGGTGCCTACACGCGTCCCGACGACGGCCTGCCACCGGTCCTGCTCGGCACCGACCTGGCCAGGAGCCTCAATGCCAAACCCGGTACCGGCCTGACGCTGCTGGCGACGACCACCGCCGGCGGTATCAACGCCATCGACGTCNNCTACAAGCCCTGGTGGGAGCAGGCCTTCTACTACCACTCGGTGCGCGGGCTCTATGACCGCGTCTTCGGCCTGCTCGGCCTGATCATCGCACTGCTGGTGTTCTTCTCGGTGGCCAACACGCTCGCCATGGCGGTCGTCGAGCGCACCCGGGAAATCGGCACCCTGCGCGCGCTCGGCGCCCTGCCCGGCGAGATCGTCGCCCAGTTCCTGCGCGAGGGCGCGCTGATCGGCGCCACCGGCGCGCTGTTCGGCTCGATCCTGGCCGGCATCGTCGTACTGCTCCTGCCGCACGCCGGCCTGGAGATGCCGCCGCCGCCGGGACGTTCGGTCGGCTACCCGCTGCTGGTCAATGCTTCGCTCACTTTGTATCTGATCACCGATGCCGCGATCATCGCGCTATGCTCGGTGGCGGCCTGGTTCGCCAGCCGCAAGGCCGCACGCAAACCCATCGTCGAGGCCCTGGCTCATGTCTGACCGTCTGCTGTCCCTGCTCCTGTTCATCGCAACGCCGGCGCTGGCGGCGGAGAATGTCGCGACGCTGTTGAAGGCCGCCGACGCTTTCCGCTTGCCTGCCGAATCGGTGCGCGTCGAAACGCAGGTCGAGCTCTACAAGAACAACGCACTCGACAAGGACCGCCTCTACACTGTCTATGTGAAGCCGGGCCGCCGTTCGCTGGTGCTGATGAAATCGCCGAGCGAGGCGGGCCAGAAGGTGCTGATGCTGGCCGACCAATTCTGGCTGCTGATGCCGGAAAGCCAGCGGCCGCTGCGTATCACCGCCAGCCAGAAGCTGCTGGGCGAGGCCTCGACCGGCGACATCGCCACGATGACATGGAGCGACGATTACGACGGCGGCGTCACCGACGAAGTCGATTGCCCCGCGCCACCGGCCGGACTGGCCGATGTGCCGACACCAGTGAAGGTTCACCGCTGCCTGCACCTCGATCTGGCGCAAGCCCGCAACGGCGTCACCTATGCGCGCGTCGAGTTGTATCTCGACAAAGCGAGCAAGGCGCCGATCAAGGCCGATCTCTACGTCGGCTCCGGCAAACGCGCCAAGGAAGCCTGGTACGTCGCCAAGCCCGTCGACGGCCAGCCGCGCATCATGACGATGGTATTGCTCGACGACATCCAGCCGAACCGGCGCACCGTCATCCGCTATCGCAGCATCGTTCCCAAGGCGGCGCCAGACGAGTTCTTCAACCCGGCGGCGCTGGTGCGAAACAACCTGTCGGACTGGTAGAGGCGTGCCGCGACGACTGACTTTCGCGCTCCCGGGGATGCTCCTCGCCGCCGCCGTTGGCGCTGTGGAGACGCATGGAGCAATCACGGTAGCGCCGCAGTTCGTGACCGAAGACCGCGACAGCCCCTACTACGTCGGGCCGCCGACAGTCGACACGCCGCGGCGCAGTGGGCGCAACGACATCGAACTCAAGTTGCAGGAAGGCGGCTTCAACGCGCAGGGCATCCTGCGCCAACAGGTTGCTGACGGCAATCGGCCCGAGTATCACGGCATTGCTAACCAGTTCTACTACGATGGCCAACTGACGCCCGGTCTGGGTTGGACGGCCGGCAAGAAGGTGATGTCATGGGGCGTCGGCTTCGGCTTCAAGCCGCTCGACGTCATCCAGCGCGAGAACCGCCGCAGCATCAACCCGCCGCCGCTGGTCGGCGTGCCGCTCGTCGCCGTCGAGCGCTTCACCGAGAATGATGCCTGGACCGTCGCCTGGACGCGACCCGGCCAGGGCGCCGGAGAGCGCGATGATTGCGACCCCAGCGTGGCGCTGCACTGGTATCGCCTTGCCGACGGCGACGACCTCCATGGCGTGATGCGCATATCGCGGCGACGGCGACTGGAGGCGGGCATTGGCGCAACCCGCATCATCGGCGACGAATGGTCGATCCATGGCGCGGCGCTCTACCAGCAGCGTACATGGCAGCGCACGAATCAGTTGATCGCCGACGGCGGCACGTTCGCGGCAGTCGATCCCATGGCGGAGAAGGCCAGCGGCGGCGGCGTCAAGGCCGTCGCCGGTGTGCAATGGACAGGCGAGTCGGGCTGGAGCGTGCTGGCCGAAGCGTGGTACGACGCCGACGCCTATCGCCGCCGCGACTGGCAGGCACTCGACGCGCTGACTGCACGCCAGCGCGCGCTGGAGGGCGCTGCCCCGGCTACGGCCATCGACGGCAACGTCGCCTGGTCGAGCCAGGCTTTCCTGGCTACGAACCTGTTACGCGAGAACGTGCTGCTGCGACTGGCTTACGACGACCGCGATGGTTTCAAACCCTATGCCGACCTGCTGCTCACGCCGAGCGACGGCGGCCGCGTGTACACCGTCGGCGCCAGTTGGGAAGGCAACCGCCAGCGCTTCACGCTGGGTGTGCGACAGGCCGGAGGCCGTGCCGGTTCTGCCTATGCGCAGTCGCCGCTGAAACGTGCGCTGTGGGCCGAATGGCGTCTGGCATTATTCTGACCATGACCCCGATGCCGCTGACCAAATTGCTCCACGACCTCGGGCTGGCACTGGTGTACAACACGGCCGTCGGGCTGTTCCTGACCGCCGTCACCCCCTACAGCCTGTCGACCAATCTCGTCTATGCGCAGTTCGTCGGCTTTGCCATCTACGCCACCGTGCGTGTTTCCTGCCGGCTCCTCGATCTGCCGCGGCCAGGCCTGGTCAGCGCCGCAATCGGCATTCCACTGGGTGGCCTCGTCGGCTTCGCGCTCGCCACCTGGGTCAAGGGGTTCACGCTCGCGGAAGTACTGGAGACCCACCCCGACGTTGCCTTGATCACGACCGCCACGGCGCTGATCTTCGGCGTCCTGGCCGTCTGGCACTTCCACGACGAGGCGCGCATGCTGGAAGCCCAGACGGAGGCGCGTGCCGAGCGGCTGCAGCGCGTCGAGCAGGAGGCGCTTGCCTCGCGCACCCAACTGGCGCTGCTACAGGCGCAGATCGAGCCGCACTTCCTGTTCAATACGCTCTCCAATGTCGTCGGCCTGATCGAGACGCAACCGACGGTGGCGCGCACGATGCTGCTCGATCTCACCGCACTCCTGCGTACGTCGCTCGCGCGCACGCGGCAGCCAATGGTGACGCTGGGCGAGGAACTGGATCTGCTGCGAGCGTATCTGGGCATCATGACCGTGCGCATGGGCTCGCGATTGGATTGGCAGATCGACGCGGCTCCCGACGTGCTCACGGCAAGACTGCCGCCGCTCCTGGTGCAACCGCTTGTGGAGAATGCCATCCGCCACGGGCTGGAACCTAAGGCCGACGCGGGCCGGCTGAGCATCCGCTGTCAGCGGCGAGGTGACATGCTCGACATTGAAGTCACTGATAACGGCCTCGGCTTCGGCGGCGACATCAACGACGGCACGGGTCTGGCCAACGTTCGCCAGCGCCTCGCCGCCACCTGCGGTAGCGAATCGTCCCTCTCATTGACGGCTCATCCGGCCGGCGGCATCATTGCCCGCCTTCGCCTGCCCTTTCACGACCATGAGCCTGCGCCTGCTGATCGCTGACGACGAACCGCCGCTGCGCGACTGGCTGCGACGTCAGTTGGCGGAGGTCGCGCCGGATCTGCTGGTGGTGGCCGAGGCCGGCGACGGCGACACCGCGTTGGCCGACATCGAAACGATGCGGCCGGACGTTGCGTTCCTCGACATCCGGATGCCCGGACTTTCTGGGCTGGAAGTGGCTGCGCGCGCGACGGTGCCATGCCGCTTCGTGTTCGTCACGGCCTATGACGAGTTCGCGATCCAGGCCTTCGAGCAGGCCGCCGTGGACTATCTGCTGAAGCCGGTCACGACGGCGCGGCTGGCCCGGACCGTCGAGCGGTTGCGCGCCGCTCCGGCCGTGACTGATCAGGCCGGCCTATTGCGGGAATTGCTGGCGCGCCTGGACGGCGCGAAGCCGCATGCCCTGCGCTGGTTGCGTGTCGGCACCGCGGACGAGGTACAGCTTATCGATGTGAATGAGGTGGATCGATTCGAGGCGGCCGACAAGTACACCACGGTTTACGCGGGCGACCGGGAATGGCTGATCCGGACGTCAATCAAGGAACTCGAACTGCAGCTTGATCCCAACAACTTCTGGCGCATTCATCGCGGCACGCTGGTACGTGTGGCGGCAATCAAGAATGTGCATCGCGACCTGATGGGGCGGCTGTGGGCAGAGTTTCATGGCCAGAGCAAACCCGTGGCCGTTAGCCGCCGCTATGCCCACCTATTCCGCCAGATGTGACGCCGGCTCAGCCTTCCGCGACGACTCGAGTCTCCGCCATGCGCCGAATGGTCTGGCGCACATCGGCGGCCAACAGCAGTTCGGCGTCGGCGGCGGGCGCGCTGATGCGCTCGTCGAAATGGAGCAGCTCGTCGGCATCCGCGCGCAGCAGGCCGCCGCCGAGCAGGTTGTCGACAACGCCGGCGAACAGGCCGCGCTCGGCAAATTCGGTGGCATTGAATTCGTGCAGCAACCCCAGGCGCTGGGCCAGCAGGTGGGCGATTTCCTCCAGCCGGCGCCGCGTAAGATTTCCCGAACCGTGGCGCTCGAGCAGCGCCAGCGTGAGGAGATAGCGTTCGAGCGT
>PMIH01000221.1:39732-67065 GCA_003158255.1 Rhodocyclaceae bacterium | reverse complement strand
CATTGCGAAATGCCGGTCAGCTTCACCGCCGCGGCGCTTGGCGGCGAAATCGAAATTCCGACCCTCGACGGCATCGCCAAGCTGAAGATCCCCACCGAAACGCAGACCGGCAAAGTATTCCGGCTACGCGGCAAGGGCATCAAGGGCGTGCGTTCGGCCGGCCGTGGCGACCTGATGTGCCACGTCGTCGTCGAAACACCGGTCAGCCTGACCGACCGTCAAAAGGAATTGCTGCGCGAATTCGACGACATCAGCCGCACCAACTCGGCCAAGCACAACCCGAAAGCGCAAGGCTGGATGGACAAGGTGAAGGACTTCTTCGGCAGTTGAAAGTCAGTCGTCGTGGTACGCCGAGCCAAAGTTAAGGATGGCTGTGATCGTACAGTTTCCCTTCGTAGTGACAGCGATCAACAACGGCTACTCGGCCATGAGCGGTCGGTCGCGGGTGCGTCCGTCAATGGCCGCAGTACGACGGTTACCGGTTGCAACCCCCGGAAATCGCGTCGAACGCGAGGACTTCAAGCGCGATGGAAGGTGCCTGCCGCCGACAGGCTACGAGCCGCATAGTGTGTATATTGGCGTCCTTGAGGGGCCCGAATAGTCCAAATCCGTAGGTGGTAGTCAGTCACGCGCTCAAGCAAGAAGCGAATGGTCGTATGCTACAAAGACTTGACCGTTTGATCGGCCTCGGCCTGCGGTTCGGCTCCTTCCTGGTATTGCCTCTGGCAATGCTGCTGTTCCTGCAATGGCCGCTGCGGGAAGTCGTCCAGGCCTATTCCCGTGAAGCCAATGATCTGGCGCAGATTTTCTTTGCCCTCTACGTCAGCCTAGCCATCACTGCGGCGACGCGACAAAGCGGCCACCTCGCCGCTGATGCAGTCGCTCGCCGCTTCCAGCGGCCAACGAGACTGCGGCTCGAGCGCCTTGCCGCATTGTTCGTGCTGATACCTTGGTCCGTTTTCGTGCTGTGGGCGGCGTGGCCGGGAATCGTTCAGTCCGTACAGGCGCTGGAGTCATTTCCAGAGACCTACAGTCCGGGCTACTTCGTTGTCAAGGCCGCCGTGGCGCTGCTGGTCCTCGGCGTGCTCGCGCAGGGCATCATCGACGTATTGCTACGACTCAAGGAACCCGACCGATGAGCGGCGCCATCGGGCTCTGGATGCTCGCCTCCGTCGCGGCTCTAATGATCGGCACCGGACTGCCGGCCTGGTCACTCCTGATCGGCGTGGCGGGTAGCTTCGCGCTCGTTGGCATCAGTCTCGACTTAGTGTCGGCAACGCTGTTTACCGCCATGCCCTCTCGCGTGCTCGGGTTGCTGGAAAGCGATCTGCTACAGGCCCTACCGCTATACGTGCTGATGGGCGTCCTGCTCAACCGCCTGCCCTTGGCGCAGGCGCTCTTCGCCAGCGGCAGCCGGCTGCTCGCCCCCACCGGCGCAGCGCGGCCGCTAGCCGGTCTTGGCCTGGGCGTGCTGCTCTCTCCCATGAATGGATCGGTCGGCGCCAGCGTCGCCATGTTGTCGCGGACGTTGCTGCCACGCCTGGATGAAGCCGGCGTCGAACCGTCAAACAGCGCCGCCGTCGTCTGCGTCGCCAGCACCCTAGGCGTGGTCATTCCACCGTCGCTGGTACTGATCCTGCTCAGCGACGCGATGTTGCGCGCGCATACGGAAGCCATCAATGCCACGCACGTTGCGACCCGCATCATCAATACGCAGGACATCTTCCGCGGCGCCCTCATTCCGGCGGCGATCTTGGTCGGACTTTGCCTTGTCGCTGCCTGGCTAGCCAACCGGAACGGCCAGCAAGCTGCGCCCGCGAGGCCCAGTTCAGGCCAATGGCTTACTGCGCTGGTTGCCTCAACCACCATTGTCGGTTTGCTCGGCGGCGTCGCGCTTGGCTACCTATACGCGGTGGAAGCGGCTGCGGCAGGCGGCGTGGCTTTGTTCTGTTTCGGTCTGGCGACGCGAAGTCTGACCGGCGCGGTGCTCAAGGAAGTGTTGCGCGAAACCATGGCCATCAGTGGCGCTCTGTTTGCCCTGCTGGTCGCGGCCAATGTGTTTACCCTGACGCTGCGCGCCTATGGGACGGACCGCTGGATTGCCGCCTGGCTAGGCGATCTGGGCGGCGGCCCGAATGCCGCACTCGCGGCAGTGGTCGTTGTGTTGCTGCTATGCGCCTTTGTGCTCGATGCATTCGAAATGATCTTTGTGGTCATCCCCATTCTCATCCCGCCACTGCTGATCCGCATTCCGGATGCCACCTGGATAGCAGTGATCACACTGCTTATCCTGCAAACCAGCTTCCTGCTGCCGCCCTTTGGTTATGCGGTCATGATGATCGGCAATCGCCTTATCAAGCCGGTCAGCATGCGCTCGCTAGCCGTGGCGCTCGCCCCCTTCGTGGCCGCCCAGGCGATGGTCCTCGGGTTGGTCTTGGCGACTCCCGCGCTGCTTTGGCGTAGCGCCGATCTCAACGCCAGTGCCGGGGCAGCCGTCCCCATGTCGGAGGACGAGATCACCGCCGCATTCGAGAAGCAGATGCGGGAGCAGAATGCTGACGGGAATTCCCAGTGACTCGGCCTTGCGCGCACGCGCCGCTCTTCGATTGATCAGATTGGCCGGAATCAGACGGTTGGAAGAGCCGTCTTCGCACGATTGGTCGAGCGATACGCCCCTGCCGTACGGACAAAGCATGGCGTTGATTCGCATGCGCTGACGCTAGCAGAGCCTGCGACGAATATGCTCGCTGGCATCGAACATGCCTCCCGGCGATCAACTCGTTCCCTTCCCAGTTCCTTCACGGCGATCATCTCCTCGACGTCCCTGCTCAAATATTGACCGGGAGAGGTTATCGCCCTGGTCAATTTTCTGCGCACGCCAACACGTCAGGACTTTGAAAGGAGGTAAGCCCCATAATTTTTCTCAGTTTGATGCCGTGTTTGGCACTAAAAATCTCCGCCGAGAAAGGCCAATATTCGTGTTTTCGCAATCTCGATCGACCTGTAGGTGGATGACGACGCGCCTAGACACTCATACGTGGCCGGCAGATACATCGAGATTGCTCCCCGGGATGATACTGTGACACCGGTGGTAGTACTGCATACTGAGTGGTCAGATGGCCAAGGCGGGCAGGAAATCCGAATTCTCCGGGAGATGCTCGGCATGCGACGTCGTGGGCATCGCCCGATCCTGGCCTGCCGCCCAACTTGTTGGCTTGGAAAAGTTGCACGCGAACATGGGATACCCGTTCACGAGCTACCGTTTTCGGGCAAATTTCACATTGCTTCGATTCGGGCCCTGGTTGCGATTATTCGACATGAGCGGGTTGAAGTCGTCAGCACTCATAGTGGCATTGACAGTTGGGCCGGGGGTATCGCCGCCCGCTGGGCAGGGGTAAGGCTTGTACGGACGCGTCATCTGAACCTGCCCCTGAAGCGCCATCCGTGGAATTTTGTCCACTACTTGCCCCACGCGATCGTAAGTTGTGGCGAGGTAATCAGAAATGGTCTGCTCGCCTCCGGTTTTCCTGATGATCTGGTTACGAGCATTCCGACGGGGATCGATTTTTCGGACTTTCGTCCGGTCCGAGAACGCGATGGCGTTCGGGCAAGCCTGCATATTGATGCAGGCACGTTTGTGATGCTATCGGTGGGTGTCATACGGAAGGTCAAGCGGCACGATATCGCGCTACGAGCGTTCGCTGCGTTTCGCGAGCAGTTGCCGGAATCTCTGTTACTGGTCGCGGGCGATGGGCCCAAATTGGGCGACATGCAAAGACTCGCCGACGAACTGAAGATCGCGGACAGCGTTCGGTTCCTGGGCCATCGTGATGACATTCCGGATCTGATGCGCTGCCGACTGCCTTATTCTCACCTCCAGCTCTGAGGGCGTTCCGCAGGTGGTAACGCAGGCTCTCGGCTCAGGATTGTCTGTTCTTGCGACCAACGTTGGCGGCGTTCCAGAACTCGTTCGACATGGTGTTACAGGCTTGCTTTGCGAACCAGAAGATATCCCGGGTACAGTTAACGGGCTACACGCACTCGCTACAGACCCAAGACTGCGAGATCGACTGTCGGAGAATGGGCGGGCGCATGCTCGGGGCCACTTCAGTCTCGACTCGATGCTCGATGCTACCGAGCATCTCTACGCACGAATACTTCGGCACTGATCGTCTGGTCAAGGAATGAGGCTTGGTTTACGTATGTCCTGGCACGGCTGCGGAAGCAGTCGGAAAAGTTTCTTGCCTGGAAGTGAATGGCGTCAAATTCTGTCTGTCTGGGCGGTTCATCAATGGTGACTGCAACAGCTGAGTTCGTGCCTCACGATAGTCTGGGCAACAATGTTGTCACGTAGCGTGTAATCGAAGCTGATGTCCAGTGCCCCCGGCGACCTCGATGCGGCGATGACGCTTCCTAAAGTATCGGAAGTCCTCCGCCGTCGGTGAATAGACAAGCGGCGCGTAACGTGCTCTGCGGGGAAGGAGTGGCGTTGAAGCGCCCAATCAGCATCTGACATCAGTTCGAAGGCAGCCGTATCAACGGGTGCAAAGAGCGGTTCTGGAACAATTTGAAACAGTTATGCATATCAGTCAGGCTCAAGTCGACGTAAAGTTCCTTCGTTGTTGTCATTGGGCTATATAACCAGACAATTAACCGAAGGAGAAAGCGGCTGGTTCCCGGGTTGCCGACTGGACTCGTTGTTCGTTTTGAGTGGGCACGGCGCCGCAAGGGATCGAGGTGGCGTCTCTATTTACCAACAAGGAGAAAACTATGTCCGTTTCGTCCGTTTGGTCCAACAACCCTTTGAGCCAGACCAGCGACAGCAGGTCTGGTCAACGCCACAGCGACTTTCGCCAACTGGTTTCAGCCCTACAGTCAGGGAACCTTACCGCTGCGCAGCAGGCCTTCAGCCAATTGCAGTCGGATCTGGGAACCAGCGATGGTGGCGCTGCCAGCGGCACCATATCCTCGGGCAATCGCTTTCAGAACCTCCTGAGCCAGATCGGCAGCGCATTGCAGGGGGGCGATCTGTCGGGGGCACAGCAGGCCCTGGCCAGCTTCCAGAGCCAGGGAAGCCAGGCAAACTCGGGTGCCGGAGGTGCCTCCGAGGGAGCGGGTGCCTTGCTGGACGCGATATTCCAGGCGCTGTCGCACGCGGGCGTATCCACGACTGCCGCCACTGACTCATCGTCAAGCGCTACTGGCTCGGCAACCACTTCCACCGCCTCGGGCGAAAATCCGCTGCAAGCGCTCGCCGAATTCATGCACAACCTCTTTACCGCCCTGCAGTCCCAAGGAGGGCAAGCGACACAAGACGCGCAGACGTCTGCGCAAGGTACCGCTAATAGTGACGGAGGCAGCGACAACACTGGAAATCCAAGTGTGTCGGGCGCCCCAGGAGGCCATCACCACCACCATGGGGGCGATCTCGGTCAGATTGAGTCGAAGCTGCAGGGTCTCATCCAGCAGCTGTCTTCTTCGACTTCAAGCACATCGATAGCCGGCACCACCGCGACATCGGGTTCATCGACGACGAACTCGGCACTGCAGCAGAGCTATCAGGACCTGCTGAGTTCCCTCGGTGTGTCGGGCAGCGCGTCCACCTTGGGAACCTTCCTGCAGGCGCTTTCGCTGAACCTTCAGGGTCTTGGCAGCTCGGGCAACGTGGTCAACACCCAGACCTGAGTCTGCTCCGCTTCGCGCCCGAGTTGGCAAGAGCTAGGGCTACCCTTCCATGCTGCGGCTTTCAAAGGAATGGCTGGCTGCGAACCGCCGAAAACCGGCGCTCAGTCCTTGCAGTCCTGGTCGCCAAAGCTGCGTGCGAAGCCGCCGCTCTCACCTTGATGTGGAGGGAAAATGCACATTAGAACGGACAACGAATCTGCGGCACTGCGAATGTCGGGCGGAAACGCCGAGAACGGTGACGCTTGGTCAATCACGCGCTTGACATAGTCAAGCTCGGCTTTCTGGTCGGCCGCGCGGAGTACCCGGTAGCTCTTAAGGGAGCCGTCCGCATTCAGCGAAATCTGCACCAGCGCCTTGCGAGTCCCCCGGGCTACCGAATCCTGCTTGACGAAGGCGGCACTGCGGTTGAGCTTGCGGACGAAGGCGTCGAAATACATCTCCCAACTGAACGGTTCGATGGCCTTGCCGTTGGCCGTCGGAATGCTGGCAGCCTGTTCCTCGCGGCCGTCCTGCGGCCGGCGCCCCATCTGCCGGGCCAAGGCCAGCGCCCTTTGCGACAGATCGTAGCCTGTTTGCGGCCTGGATTCCACGGCAAGTTCGTTGAGGAATTGCTCCATTTCTGCCCGCTCCGCTTCACTCCATGTCTGTGCTGCCCAAACGCCGGTGGGCGCACTCAGCTTTGGCTGTTCGGACGCTTTCTCAGACGATTTGGTGTTCCTTCTGGCGGCGCTTGGCGGCACTGCTTGTCGGTAGGCGGACGATGGAACGGTCGGCAACGGCGTAGTGGGTCCGACGATGGTAGCGATGAGACTGGGCGGGGCGGCCACCGTGGAACCGTCCGGATTCACGCCGAAAGGGGAGCTTGGCCCAGACGGGGAGGAGCCGATGAACAGAACGGCCGTGTGAAGCAGCAGGGAAACGCCGACAGCCCGGCGGAGCGACTTCCGTGAGCGCGCGCGACCGGATTCCATGGCCCCCATTCTATGGAAAAGGAACTGCTGATGGCGGGATCAGAATCTCGCCATGTCGCCTGCGTTGCCGCTACACATTCCTCGACCACCTCTTCCAATCGCTGCCCATCGACAACGGTATTGAGCCATTGCCACCGGGCCGCCATCAGGATAAGAAGGGATGTCGGCACCTATCTTTGGGCGCCGAGCCGGGCGCTGTTACAAACTGATGCAACAAAGATGAGATTGCACCGAAATCATTGGCTACTCTTGGTGTCCTAAGAGGCGTGACTGGCGATATGTAGTTCAGCCCATAGAACGGAGTAATCATGACAAGCAAAAGTCTCAAGCTCGCCGCAGTCGCAGTACTTGCTTCTGGGCTTATGGTCGGGGTGCCAGCAATGGCTCAATCACACGGGCATGGTGGTTACGGCGGGGGACATGGTGGTAACTGGGGATGGGGTGTTTTGGGTCTCGGGCTTGGGTTGGCGCTAGCTGCCCCCTATTATCCTTACTACGGTTCCTCGTACTATCCTCCAGCTTACTACCCGCCTAACCAGCCACCGTTGGTTATCCAGGAGCCGGTTTACATTGATCCGAGTTCTCCGCGCTACACGTCGCAAGCACCTCCACCTCCGCCGCCACCCCAATATGCACCTCAAGCGTCGGCGTCGGAGGGATCTGGGTGGTGGTATTACTGCGATAAGCCGCATGGCTATTACCCGTATGTCGAAAAGTGTCCGGGTGGTTGGCAGAAGGTCTCGCCAATTCCGCAATAACCGAAGATGCCGGAATCCAGAAGGGGTTCCGGACGAGCGAGTCGCCAGATGCCCGTATTGTTGCCGAGTGGAAGCGGTACTGCGTCCGACGCGTTCGACGTAGTCCGGGAGGTCTTGTCGAAACCTGAAGAACCACATCAGAACAAGGGCGGTGACGACCGAGCCAATGAATAATGTTGTTGTTGCACGGGCCACCTGTCTTGCAGTCAGTTGCCCGAGTATGACTCAGCGCTATCGGCTTGGTCGACCGCCGATGTCGGGTAGGTTGTCTGCACCGCCGGATTGCCCGCCGGGGACAGCCATGTCAGCATCCAGGCGATTTCTCGGGCGAGGTGCTACGATGGAAGGAATGCGCGTGTCGGCCAATCGTTTCTGGTCCGCCGTCAGTGCGCCGTACAGCGAACTGACCGAAGTCTCGATGATCTCCAGCGCCGCCAATCTGTTGCGCGCGGCATCCACCACGTGACGAATGTGCACGAGCCCCACATCTTCGCCGACCTCGCTCTTGGCGCTGCCTTGCGATAGCGCCCGTTCTCGCGCCAGATCGGAAGTGTATCCGAGCACGCTGTCGGCGAACCTTTGCCAAGGCGCCTCTTGGCCGGGAGCCAATTTCAAGTCCTCGTGTAGTCGAAGCAGTCGGTCGTAGATTTGCTCCGCGCTACCAATGTCCGTCTCCCGTACCGATCGCTCCGCCGTACCGCCGGGTCGAGTGGAACCGTGATCGCCGCGGGACATTCTCCCGCCACCGAAGCCGCCACCCGAGAATTGCGCTTGCGTTTCAAACGCGCTGATCGCAGTCACGATCGCAATCAATAGAAACGAAATCAATTGGCGAAGATTCTGCATGGCGGCTCCTTAAGAAAAGGGCGATCAGAACTTGAGTTCAAGTCGTGCGACAAAGGTCGGATAGGTGGTTCGGATCGTGGCGGCTGTCTGATCGGTGTTGGCGAAGAGTTCCTGCGTGGCGGTCTGGTAGTCGGCGTGCAGGCAGTTCGCTGCCGAGAGGCGCAGTTGGGCATCGGGCGTGATCTTCCAGAGCGCATAGACATCGAGGATGCGCTTCAGCCCTTGGTAGTAGGCCTGCGATTCTGTTTGCCGTACCGAGAAGGCGGGTGTCCAGTTCAGGTTGCCCCCCAAAGTAAGCGGCAATCCGGGCAGGCGATAATCCGCGCCGACGTTGCCGGTGTGCGTCGGTTGCTGGTCAAGTCGGTTGTTCGGCCCCGGCACGCCGTCGACCTTGGACCAGAAGCGGCTGAAATTCACTCGAAAGTCGACTGGCGGCGTGCCATCGAACCATTCGGTGAGGCGGAACTTCGCCTCCAGTTCGATGCCCTGGCTGGTGGCGCTACCGAGATTGGCGGGCGCGGACACCCAACGCTGCTCCGGCGACCAACTGACGGTTTGTAGGCTGGTGACATTGCGGATCAGATTGTCGATGCTGCGCCGGAACAAGCTGGCGCTCAGTATCCCGCCGGCGCCGAGGTAATGTTCGTAGGCCAGGTCCAGACCCCAGGCCAGCTCAGGCTTGAGGTTCGGATTGCCGACGCTGTCGGCGTTGGTCGGCGTGTTGGTTCCCGCGGCCGGATAGTTGGACGAAAGCGCGGGCAATGCGGTCAGGTCGGACAGCGTCGGCGAACGATAGCTGCGCGTGAGGCCCAAGCGTACCTGGTCCTTGCTCTCCTGAGTGAAACGCCAAACGCCGTGAAACAGGGGGCTGAGCACCGTGCTGGTGTTGGTTGCCGAGTTGGTGGCGGCGTCGCTGCTGGTGCGTATCGCTTCGCCACGCAAGCCGCCATAAAGCGCCCAGAGCGGCGTGACATCCCACTCGTCCTGCACGTACAAGGCATAGCGGCGAGTGTTGGCGCCGATATTGTCGCCGAACGCAGCGAGCGGATTCGTGCCGTCCTGTAGGGTTTGCGTGGTCTCCTGCCGGTGACCGGCTTCGATTTCCCAGCCTGTCGCAATCTGGTGATTCCGTTGCCAGTTGCGTGAGTACTTGCCGCTAGTGCTGAACGTCGTGTCGCGGATGTCGGCTTCGTTCCAACTGGTGTGAACTAACTGATCCATTGCATCGTATTGATCGCGCGTCGTGGAGCTGTTGCTGGTCCACTGCCCGCCGTTGGCGCGCAGTTCCAGACGAGCGCCGTCGTCGAGGCGCAACTTCAGATTGACTATTGCCCGCGCCATCAGGCTGTCCGCGTCGCTATGCCAATGGGCGAACGCGTAGGGTGCCGGGGTTGCGCCCAAACTCTGATCGAGTGTCGTGATGCCGTTGCTGCTGCCGCGCGATTGCATGAGGAACGGCTGTAGCGTCAGGTTGTCGCCACCGTCGAGGCGCCAGTTGAAACGCCCGGTGAGATGGATGCCGTCCGAGATGGCGCGACTTTCGTCCCGCTGGGTCTGTAGCAGCGTCGGCGCGGCGCTGGTGATGTCGGTGGCTGCCGTGCGCATCACCGACTCGCTCGGCAGGTTCTTGTGGAACGCGTTCGCGGTCAAGTTGTAATTGACCGGCCCGATGCTGTCGTTGCGTTGCAGTGATACACCGGGCTGAAAAAGACCATCTTCCCAACCGAGGTTGACGCGGGCTTCGTTCGACTTCTTCGCATAGGCCTCGCGCAGCACGATGTTGATGGTGCCGGCGATCGCGCGGGCGCTGTGCTCGGCCACCGGCGCGCGCATGATCTCGATGCGCTCCACCTGTTCGGGCGAGAGCGAGTCGAGCGAAAAGCCGCGCGGCACCGTCTCTCCGTTGAGGAGGATCATGGTGTAGCCCTTGCCCAGGCCGCGCATGCGAATATCGCCACCGCGCCCCGGGGTTCCGGAGATCGTAACGCCGGGCAGGCGCTTCAGCACCTCGGCGACCGACGTGTCGCCCTGGCGATCGAGTTCCTCGCGGCCGAACACCATTTTCGCGGCCGTCGAATAGCGACGCTCATCGGTGTCGGAGAACCGCTTGCCCTCGATGACGACCTTGGCCGGATTGCTCGGTGGCGTAAGCGTGTCCGCCGGTGTTTGGGCGTCGTTGTCCGCGTGGGCAAGCGGCCCCACGGTCAAGGTGCAAAGCAGCGAAACGAACCGGACGATGGGAGAATTGGCCGACACAGTCGTTCCGCTTGTTTGCCGAGGGTGCGAACAGAAAGCTGAATGCTACGTACCGGAAACCGCGATGTCCGTAAGCAATTGTTACTTGCCCAAGCGCTGTCAGCGGGCCGCTGACGTTATCGAACGCACAGACTCATACCGCTCGGTTTGTGTTCGATAGCGCACAGAAATACTGTGCCAACATTGATAATCTGTCGATAATGGGTGTTCCACAAAGTAACCCTGTTCCGAATGCTTCGGCTATTTTCATCTCGCTCAATGCAAAGCTATTCAGCCTGCATAATGGTCATGCCATCACGTAACACCTCGGCCTGCGCGATCCACTTCGACTTCTGGCGCAAGCGGGCCAGTGGTGTTCCGGTCAGGGTGTTGAACGTCCGGCTGCAAATCCGGCACTTATAGCGCTGTAAGTCACTGGCGCTGCCGTTCCTGACCACGCGCTCACTTCCACAATGCGGGCACGTCGCCCGCCTCTTCTGGGCCTCAATGATGCCAACGGAGGCCGCCGCACCATCCTCGGCCACCAATGCATCTGTAAGCTCCCGGCGCTGCGCAAAGGTGAGCTTCGCCACCATCGCCTTCAGCTTCTTCAATTCCCGTTGCCTCATTTCGCCCTCCTGGCCGCTACCAATACGACCAGTTTGACAATCCAGAGGATCAGGCCGCGAGCCTGTCACTATTTAACGCGAATAGAGCCTTTAAATTTCGTTCGGTCCGAAAATCCCCCGGCAGGTCAGTCTCAAGCAATACAGATCAAGTTTGACGGGTGGTCATCTAAGTCGAGTAGCGACGTGGCCGCACGCTGCCTACCGTCCGCGACTTCTAGCTGCAACGGCGTTAGCCGAGATGGTCCCCTTTGTCATCGCGTGGCAAATCGTCAGATAGAACATGGGCTATCAAGAAACACCCAAGGGCGACAACGATGGAGAAGAATGCAACCGTAGAGGCGAGGTGCTTTCCGTGCCATAGGCTCTCGAACCATTGATTGAATTCCGCCGCCAGCACGGCCGCCTTGCCGCCAATGCGTTCCAATTCATACCCGTACCGCTTTGTGTTCGTTAGGTCCTGGATGACGGCTGCGCTGCTGTCGTCAGCGGCCGTCACGTAAATCACGACGGCAACCACTAAGCCCACGACCAGGATCACCGAGCCGGCGAGATCGAAGCGACTGGGGATAGGCGAGGCCTTTCCGTGCGGGATGTCCTTGTCCATCGCCGAATCGTGCCCTAACCCGATTCCGAAAACAACCCATAAATTCGACTCAAAATTGTCGCGCTGACGTTCCTGAAATTGTGTTCTTACGAAGTTCGCGGTTGGTAGTTTCGTTTGCGCGTCGGGTGTTTGGTCCTGTCTGCAGAGACAAAGACTCGACCGGCCAATGGTGCTATCCGGTCCGCCGCACATTGGCGTCCGTGATCGACTGAGCTGACAGCAGTGTCAGTAAACGGTCAGCCAGTCGACCTGAGAGTCCGCGTAGGATTCGTAATCGACCTTAGAACTTGGCGCCGTTTCCTTCTATTGCTCGCACGGCACTCTTTGATCGCGCCCCGAAAGCAACCAGTGAACATCCGTCATTCTTTTCGTCATTCACTACTGAAGCCCGTTCTAGCGGCGACAGTGTTGGTCATTGCCGGATGTGCCAGCGTGCCGGACTACGTCCGTCCGGATTTTCTGTCGCCTGCGGCCTACAAGGAGGCTGGGCCGTGGAAGCCCGCGGATCCCCAGGAGGCCGATGCAAACCAGCCCTGGTGGGCCCGCTACGGCGACGCCGATCTGGATGCCCTGGTGGACCAGGCCAACGCCACCAGCCAGGACGTACGCATCGCTGAAGCTCAGTACCGCCAGGCGCGGGCAGCGGCCCAACTGGCCCGAGCTGGCTTCTGGCCAACCGTTGGTGCCGGCGTTTCGGTCGGCCGGGCTCGCACCCAGACCACAACAGGATCGGTGACGATAGACAGCAACATCCTCACCCTGGACGCGAGTTGGGAGCCCGATATTTGGGGCCGGGTGCAGCGCTCAGTCGAATCCAGCGACGCGACCGCCCAGGCCAGCGCGGCCGATCTGGCGGCGGCGCGCCTGAGCATCCAGGCTGAACTGGTGCAGGACTACTTGCAGTTGCGGGTCACCGATGCGCTAAAGAACCTGCTGTCGCAGACGGTACTTGAATACCGCAAGGCCCTGGCGCTGACGCGCAGCCAATATGCCGCCGGCGTTGCGTCCGGCGCCGACATGGCCTTAGCCGAGACCCAGCTGCAGGCCACCAGCGCCCAGGCCATCGACGTAGACGTCCAGCGCGCCCAGCTCGAGCACGCCATCGCCATCCTGACGGGCCGGGCGCCGGCGGAGGTGTCGATCGCGGCACGGCCGGCGGGCGACTTGGGACTTGCGCTGCCCCAAGTGCCCGCTGGTCTGCCGTCGCAGCTGCTCGAGCGGCGACCCGACATCGCGGCGGCTGAACGCCGTGCCGCCGCGGCCAACGCCAGCATCGGCGTGGCCCAGTCCGCCTACTTTCCGAATCTGGTGCTCAGCGCCGGTGGTGGCTTCGCCAGCAGCGGCTTTTCGCAATGGATCACTACACCGAACCGCATCTGGTCCCTCGGCGCCACACTGGCGGCGACGATTTTCGACGGCGGTGCGCGCCGAGCCCAGAGCGACGTCGCGGTGGCGGCCTACGACGGCGCCGTCGCCCAGTACAAGCGGACGGTGCTCGCCGGCCTGCAGGAGGTCGAGGACAATCTCGTCGCCCTGCGCATCCTGGGCGAGGAGCGCGCCGTCCAGGATGCTGCCGTGAAGTCCGCCGGAGTGGCCGCCCGCGCTAGCCTAGCCCAGTACCGCGCCGGCACGGTCACCTACCTGGCCGTCGTCACCTCACAGTCTGCGCTGCTCACCAACCAGCGCACGGCGGTGCAACTGCTCGGACGCCAGCTGGCCGCCAGTTCGGCCCTGGTCAAGGCCCTGGGCGGCGGCTGGAACGCCGCCGAGCTGGCCGACGCCGCCGCATCACCCACTCGTGCCGCCGCCCCGGCGGCGGCCAGCAACTGAAGACAGGAAGATGATTCGCCCATGAACCTCAAGCTCTCCCCTCCTGCCCTGCGCCGCGGTTCGCTGATCTTGGCTATGCTGGTCATCGGCGGTTTTCTGCTGCGGGGCTTGTTCGAATCGCCGCCGCCGGCCAAGGCCACGCCCGCCGTGCCCGCCTCCCTGGTGCAGGTGAAGCAGGAGGACGTGCCGAACTTTCTCATCGGCGTCGGCACCGTGCAGGCCCTGGCCTCGGTGACCGTGAAGGCCCGCATCGACGGCCAGTTAGAGCGCGTCGACTATATCGAGGGCCAGGACGTCAAGGCCGGCCAGATACTTGCCCAGCTCGACGCACGGCCGGTGCGCGCCCAGCTCGAGCAGGTTCAGGCGCAGAAGGCGCGGGACGAGGCTCAGCTGGCCAACGCCCGCCTCGACCTGGATCGCTACAGCCAGTTGATCAAGGAAGAGGCCACCTCCCGGCAGACCCTCGACACCCAGAGGGCGCTGGTGGCCCAGTTGCAGGCCGCCGTGCAGACCGACGAGGCCCAGATCCATTACGCCCAGGTCCAACTCGGCTACGCCACCATCACCGCGCCCCTCTCCGGCCGCACCGGCGCGCGCCTGGTGGACCCCGGCAACATCGTGCACGCCAGCGACGCCAGCGGCCTGGTGGTGATCAACCAGATCGATCCCATCTCCGTGCTGTTCACCCTGCCCGGCGACGCGGTACAGGCCATCAATCACGCACAGCAGGACAGCCGGCGGCTCACGGTGCTGGCCTATGCGCGCGAGGGCGACGAACTGCTGGCACGCGGCACCCTGGTGCTGGTCAACAACCAGATCGATGTCGCCAGCGGCACCGTCCAGCTCAAGGGTCGCTTCGCCAATCCGCAGCACGTCTTGTGGCCGGGCCAGTACGTCAATGTGCGCTTGCAGCTTGGCGACCATGGCCAAGCGCTGACGGTGCCGGCCCCGGTGGTGCAGCGGGGACAGGCCGGCACCTATGCCTATGTCATCGGCGGCGACGGCAAGGCGGAAATGCGGCCCATCCAGGTGCTGCAGATCCAGGATGGCAAGGCGGTCATCGCCAAGGGCCTGCAGGCCGGCGAGACCGTGGTGCTCGACGGCCAGTACAAGATCAAGGCCGGCGTCCAGGTGGTCGCCGGTCCCGCCGCGGCCGGGCCTGCGCGATGAGCGTTTCCGCCGCCTTCATCAAGCGCCCGATCGGCACCTCGCTGCTGGCCCTGGCCATTCTCCTGGTGGGTTCCGCGGTGTGGCAGTTGCTGCCGGTAGCGGCCTTGCCGCAGGTGGATTTCCCGACCATCCAGGTTTCGGCCAGCCTGCCCGGCGCCAATCCGGAGACCATGGCCGCCAGCGTTGCCCAGCCCCTGGAGCGCCAGTTCTCGCTCATCGCCGGCTTGTCGCAAATGACTTCGAGCAGCGCCCTGGGCACGACGCAGATCACCCTGCAATTCAACCTCGACCGCGACATCGATGCCGCCGCCCTCGACGTGCAATCGGCCATCAACGCCGCCAGCGGCCAACTGCCGGCGAACCTGCCCAATCCGCCGACGTTCCGCAAGACCAATCCGGCCGACATCGCCATTCTCGTCCTCGCCGTCCAGTCCGACACCCTGCCGCTGACGCAGGTCAACGAGTATGCCGACACCATTCTGGCCCAGCAGATCTCGCAGATCCCGGGCGTCGGCGACGTCGGTATCGGTGGCGTGCAGAAACCCTCGGTACGCATCCAGGTGGATCCGGCCAGGCTCGCCGCCATGGGCATGGGCCTCGAAGAGGTGCGCGGCGTCATCGCCACCACCACCGTCAGCCAGCCCACGGGCAGCATCAACGGCCGGCAGCAGAGCTTCGCCGTCTACACCAACGACCAGATACTCAAGGCCGAGCCCTGGAACGACATGGTGCTGGCCTATCGCAACGGCGCCCCGGTGCGGGTGCGCGACATCGGCGTCGCCGTCGAAGGCCCGGAGAACATCCTCACCGCCGGCTGGGCCTACGCCGGCGCCGCGGCGCCGGCGGACAACACCATCGGCAACGGCCGTGGCATGATCCTGTTCATACACAAGCAGCCGGGCGCCAACGTCATCGAGACCGTGGACCGCATCAAGGCCGCCCTGCCGCGGCTGCGGGCGGCGATCCCGCCGACGGTATCGGTCAACACCCTGGTGGACCGAACCCAGAACATCCGCGCCTCGGTGCACGACGTCGAGTTCACGCTGATGATCACCATCGTCGCCGTCATCCTGGTGATCTTCGCCTTCCTGCTCAGCGTGCCGGCCACCATCATCCCCGGCTTGACGGTGCCGCTGGCGCTGCTCGGCACGGCGGCGGCCATGTACGTAATGAATTACAGCCTGGACAACCTGTCGCTGATGGCCTTGACCATCGCCGTCGGCTTCGTCGTCGATGATGCTATCGTCATGCTTGAGAACATCTATCGCCATGTCGAAGCCGGCATGAAGCCGCTGGAGGCTGCCTACAAGGGCGCCGACGAGATCGGCTTTACCATCATATCGATCTCGGTCTCGCTGGTTGCCGTCTTCATCCCCCTGCTGCTGATGGGTGGCATCGTTGGCCGCCTTTTCCGGGAATTTGCCGTCACGGTGACCATGACGATCGTCGTCTCGGTGGTGGTATCCCTCACCCTCACGCCCATGTTGTGCTCGCGCTACCTCACCGACGCCCACACCCGGCCCCACGGCCGCTTGTACCGGATGTTCGAGGATGGTTTCGCCGCCATGCTGTCGAGCTACAAGCGCGGCCTCGACTTTGTCCTCAAACACGAATTTGCGACCCTTTGCGTCTTTCTCGCCACCCTGGCGTTGAGTGTCGTGATGTTCACCTTTAGTCCCAAGGGCTTTTTCCCCCAGCAGGACACCGGCACCATATACGGCTTCGCGGAGACCTCCCAGGACGCTTCCTTCGTGGCCATGCGGGAGCGCATGAAGCTGCTGGCCGAGGTAGTGCGCCAGGATCCGGACGTCACCGGCTTCGGCATGTTCGCCGGCAACAACACCGCCAATACCGGCGTCTTTTTCATCGCCCTCAAACCCAAGGACGAGGGCCGCACCGCCAACGCCGACGAGGTGATCGGACGGCTGCGCCCTCAGGTGGCGAAGGTCCAGGGTATCAACCTGTTCATGCAGGCGCCCCAGGACATCAACGTCGGTGGCCGACTCTCGCGCACCCAGTATCAGTACACCATCACCGACACCAACCTGGACGAGCTCAATACCTGGGCGCCGCGCCTGCTCGATCGCCTCAGGAAGGTGCCGGAGCTGACCGACGTGGCTTCGGACCAGCAGAATGCTGCCGCCGCGGCGACCCTGACCATCGACCGGGCGCGTGCATCCAGCTTCGGCATCTCGCCAGCACTGATCGACGCCACGCTCTACGACGCCATCGGCCAGCGCCAGGTGGCCCAGTTCTTCACGCAGACCAACAGCTACCACGTGGTGCTGGAGGTGATACCGAAGCTGCAGGAGGATCCGGGGCTGTTCGACAAGCTCTACGTCACCTCGCCGCTGACGGGCCAGCAGGTGCCCCTGTCGGCTTTCGTCAAGGTGGACACGAGCAAGACCGCCTACCTGCTCATCAGCCACCAAGGGCAGTTCCCGGCGGTGACAATCTCGTTCAACGTGGCGCCCGGGGTGGCCCTCGGCGACGCGGTGAAGGCCATCGAGAAGGCAAAGGCCGATATGGGCGTGCCGGCGACCCTGTCAGGCAGCTTCCAGGGTACGGCCAAGGCCTTTGGCGATTCCCTGGCGACCCAGCCCTACCTGATCGCCGCCGCCCTGGTGGCCGTGTATATCGTCCTCGGCCTGCTCTATGAGAGCTACATCCATCCCCTGACCATCCTGTCGACGCTGCCCTCGGCCGGGGTCGGGGCGCTGCTGGTCCTCCGCCTGGGCGGCTACGACTTGAGCGTGATCGCAATTATCGGCATCATCCTTTTGATCGGCATCGTCAAGAAGAACGGCATCATGATGATCGACTTCGCCCTCAACGCGGAGCGGGTGCAGGGCATGGAGGCCCACCAGGCCATCTACCAGGCCTGCCTGCTGCGCTTCCGCCCGATCATGATGACCACGATGTGCGCGCTGCTCTCCGGTCTGCCGCTAATGCTTAGCCACGGCGCCGGCTCCGAGTTGCGCCGGCCCCTCGGCTACGCCATGGTGGGCGGGCTGCTGGTCTCCCAGGCCATGACCTTATTCACAACGCCGGTGGTCTATCTTTACCTGGACCGTGCCCACGACTGGTATGTTCGCCGGAAAGAATCGCGCCTGTCGCGCCGGGCGGCGGATGGGGTGGAGCGATGAAGGTCCTCGTGGTCGAAGACGAACTGAAGATTGCGGACTACCTCTACAAGGGCCTGACGGAGCAGGGTTGCAGCGTGGACCTCGCCCACGACGGGCTCGACGGCCAGCACCTGGCGCTGGAAGTGGACTACGACGTCATCGTCCTCGACCAGATGCTGCCTGGCCTCGATGGCCTGGCCTTGCTCAAATCCCTGCGCACCGCCAAGGACACGCCGGTGATCATGCTCACCGCCCGGGACCGTATCGAGGACAGGGTGAAAGGCCTGAGGGCGGGCGCTGACGACTACCTGGTGAAACCCTTTTCCTTCATGGAACTCCTGGCGCGCCTTCAGGCTCTGACGCGTCGCGGCCGCAAGCAGGAGGCGACCGAGCTGCACGTGGGCGACCTGGTGATCGACCTGCTGGCGCGCAAGGCATCCCGCAACGACCGACGTATCGATCTCACGGCCAAAGAGTTCGCCCTCCTTAGCGTGCTGGCGCGCCATCAGGGCCAGATTCTGTCGAAGACCGCCATTGCCGAGATGGTTTGGGACGTGAACTTCGACACCAATGCCAACGTCGTCGAAGTCGCGATCAAGCGCCTGCGTGCCAAGATCGACGCGCCCTTCAAGACCGGCCTGCTGCACACCGTGCGCGGCATGGGCTACGTCCTCGAGGAGCGCCCGGCGCCGTGAACGCAATCCACTCCATCGCCGGGCGTCTGGCCGCGATGTTCGCCCTGGCGGCATTGCTGGTTCTTTCCATCCTCGCCTACATCCTGGACCGGGAGCTGGCGACGGTGCTGGAGCGCCAGCAGGTCGAACAGCTCGACACGAAGTTCAAGGACATCGACTACGTTCTGAAGCGCCTGCGCGGGCCGGAACAATGGGAGCGGATCCACGCCAAGCTCGACGCCCTGACGCCGCCGGACCGTAGTACCCAGTACTGGATCCTGAGCGACGATCCGCAGATCCGCTACGGCAACGCCCTGGCCGAGATAGTGAGCATCAGCCAGGATGCCAGCAGCGTCGGCGAGCTGCGCATCGGCGGCCGGGCGGAGCCGATGCTCATCCGCAACGACTACTTTCCCGCCGACGAACGCCACGCCGCCCTGCGCTTCATCGTCGGCGTGGACTCGGAACCCTACGCCCGCACGCGCCGCGCCTTCCGCACGGTCATGCTGGCCAGCGTCTCCGGTGGCGTACTGCTGGTGGCGCTGATCGGCTACCTGATCACTCACTGGGGCCTGGTGCCCCTGAAGCGGTTGTCGCGGGAAGCCCATGCCCTGAGCCCAAGCATGCTGTCGCAGCGCCTGGTGACGGCGCAGCTGCCGGCGGAACTCTCGGACCTGGCCCAGTCGTTCAATGGCGCCCTCGACCGCCTGGAGGCCGCCTATCAGCAGCTGGAGAGCTTCAACGCCGACGTGACCCACGATCTGCGCACACCGCTCACCAACCTGATCGGCCATACCCAGGTGGCCCTGAGCCGCGAACGTAGCGTCCCGCAACTGGTGGAGGTCCTGCAGTCCAACCTGGAGGACATGGAGCGCCTGCGCGGCATTGTCAACGACATGCTGTTCCTGGCCCGCGCCAATCAGGGCGAGCGTCCGCAACAACTGCTGCGCACTTCCCTGGCCGCCGAAGTGCACAAGGCCATCGAGTTTCTCGATTTCCTGCTCGAAGAAGCCCAGGTCCATGTACGCGTGCAAGGCGACGCCCAGGCGCCGATCGAGCGCTCGCTGTTCTGTCGCGCCGTAACCAACTTGCTGCATAATGCCATCCGCCATTCGCCGCCAGGCTCGGAGATCGTCGTCGAGTTAGCCGCTGCGGAAGACCATGCGCGCGTAACAGTATCCAACCCTGGCCCGGCAATTCCAGCCGAGCACCTCGGGCGACTGTTCGATCGCTTCTACCGCGTTGACGCGTCGCGGACGAACAGTGGCGAGAGTCACGGTCTCGGCCTGGCCATCGTCAAGGCAGTAGCGGCAATGCATGCCGGCAACGTGTCTGCCACCAGTCGCGGCGGCATCACGACGGTGGGATTCTCGGTCTTGCTCGACGCGCAAGATTCAGCATAGATGATTGCTGTTAGCGTTCCCGCATGGCACACAGCGGAGACTACTCCGCCAGCCAAGAAAGCACTTGAATAACAGGACGGATCGGCATCGTGGTGCTGAACCTCTGCACACGTCGAGTCGTGGGTTGGTCGATGCCGCCGCGGCATCACGCCTGCCGCAACAATCGCTTCTGCATTAGCATTGGCGGATGATCTTGAATTGTAAGAAACGTTGTCGGGTGGCAGTTCTTTTGCTGACGCTGGGAACTGCGGCTTGCGCGCCTTTGCCCGGCGATTTACCCCAAAGACCGGAGTTGCTGTCGCCGCGTGCCGATGCTTCGATAGGCGCGAGCGGCGGCCAGCGAAGTGCACGCTGGCTCGGCTCGCCCTGGTGGAGCGCGTTCGATGACGACACGCTCGACGGGTTAGTAGAGCGCGCACTGGCGGGCAACCCATCGCTCACTATCGCCCGCAGTCGCCTCGACGCCGCGCGGCGCCTACAGCGGCTCGCCGAAATCAATGCGGGCGTCAACGCCGACGCCTCGCTTTCGGTGCAGCGCGAACGCCTCACGGCCGACGGCATCTTCCCGCCGCCGATAGGCGGCAGTCGCTTTACCCAGGAGGACGCCAGCATAACGGCCTCCTACACATTCGACTGGTGGGGCAAGAACCGCGCCCTGATCGCCGCGGCGACCAGCGACGCGGCCGCCGCGACCGCCGAGGAAGATGCCGCGCGGCTGGCCGTGTCCACCTTGGTGGCCGATGCCTACTTCGCCCTCGCCGATGCCGCCGCGCGCGCCGGAATGGCTTGCGACCTCGCGACCTTGCGACGGCAGGCGCTGGATTTGTTGAAGGTGCGTTTGGCGCAGGGGCTGGACTCCGCGGACCGCGTGCGCCAGGCAGAGGCGGCGCTCGCCCAGGATAACGACATGTGCAGCCGCATGGCTTACGAAGCCCGTTCCTGGCGCTATCGGCTGGCGGCCCTGCTCGGCGAGGGCCCCGATACAGCGGCGACGTTACCGGCGCCGAAACTCGATGCCCCGCCGCCGCTACCCGCCGCCCTGCCTCTCGACTGGCTCGCCGGTCGTCCGGACGTCGCAGCGCAACGCCAGCGAATCGAGGCGGAAGCGGCACGTAGCGATTCGACCCGCGCTGAGTTCTATCCGAACGTCGACATCACGTTGCTGGCCGGGCTGCAAAGCATCGAGCTTGCCAAATGGCTGGAACGCAACAGTTTCAACGGTGCGATCGGGCCGGCCATCCACATTCCGTTCTTCAGCACGCGCACGCTACAGGCTCGCTTGGGCCTGAACGAGGCCACGTACGCGACGGCAGTAGGCGATTACAACCGCACCGTCGTCGAGGCCACGCGACAGGTTGCGGATGGCTATGCGCTGAGCGCCAGCCTAGCCCAGCGCGGCACGGCGCAGGCAGAAGCGCTTGCGGCGGCGGTGCGCTCTGAAGCATTGGCACGGACACGCAAGCAGAAGGGGCTCACCGACCAGCTTGAAGTGCTGACCCATGGCATTGCCGTGCTGGCGGCGCGTCAGGCCAATTCCCAACTGCGTGCGGCAGAACTGCGCGCCACCGTGGCGCTTGCCCAAGCGCTAGGCGGCAGCAGTCGCTCAATCCCCCAATAGGTAGATCATGGCAACAGAGATCCAGAATCAAAGTGATCAGCGCAAACGCGTGCTCGTCATCCTCGCCGTGGTCGCATTGCTGGCCGGGCTGGCGTACTTCGCCTGGTGGGCGCTGCATGGTCGCTATCACGAAACGACCGACGACGCCTACGTGGCCGGCAACCAGATTCGCGTCACGCCGCGCGTGCCGGGCACCGCGGTCGCCGTGCTGGCCGACGACAGCGACTACGTCAAGCGCGGGCAAGTGCTGGTCAGGCTGGACGACACCGATGCACGCGTTGCGCTGGACCGGTCAGAGGCCGACCTGGCCGATGCGGTGCGCCGCGTGCGGCAGGGATTCGACTTGGTGAAGGAACGCGAAGCCAACTTGGCTTTGAAGCAGGAGACCCTGCACCAGGCGGAGGCTGACCTGGAGCGCCGTGGTGGCGCCGCAGCCGAGCAGGAAGCGGTATCCCAAGAGGAAATCGAACACGCCCGCAGCGCTGTGACCAGGGCACGCAACGACTTTCAACTGACGCAGGCGCAATTCGCCAGTGCGCACGCCGCCGTCGGCGGCACCACCATCGACAACCACCCCGCGGTCATGCAGGCTGCAGCCCGTGTGCGCGACGCCTATCTGGCCGGCGCGCGCTGCGAAATCCGAGCAGCCGAGAACGGCTATGTTGCCAAGCGCAGCGTACAGGTCGGCCAGCAGGTGGCCGTCGGCGTGCCACTGATGGCACTGGTACCGCTCGACCAGCTCTGGGTGGAAGCGAACTTCAAGGAAGACCAGCTCAGGCGGCTGCGCATCGGCCAGCCGGTGGAACTTGTCTCAGATCTCTACGGCAGCGATCCGGTGTTCCACGGCACTGTGGCCGGCCTCGATCCCGGCACGGGCGCTGCCTTTTCGCTGCTGCCGCCCCAGAACGCGAGCGGTAACTGGATCAAGATCGTCCAGCGCCTGCCAGTACGCGTCACGCTCGATCCGAAGGAACTGGCCGAACACCCGCTGCTGGTCGGATTGTCGCTCAAGGCGAACGTCGACACGCACGATCAGGGCGGGTCCGCGCTGGCCACTAGCGCCAGTGCCAGGCATTACGAGACGACGGTGTACGACGACGCCGAGAAGGATGCCGATGTGGTAGTGCGCAGGATCATCGCCGCCAACCGCGGCAGTTAACCTATGGCCGACGCGCCACGTGCGCCGCTGGTCGGCGCCGACCTCGTCCTTCTCACGCTGGCTTTGGGCCTGGGGACGTTCATGCAGGTGCTCGACACCTCGATTGCCAACGTCTCGTTGCCAGCGATTTCCGGCGATCTCGCCGTCAGCCCGAACCAAGGCACCTGGGTCATCACGTCGTTCGCCGTCAGCAATGCCATCGCGCTGCCTCTGACCGGCTGGCTGTCGCGTCGCTTCGGCGAAGTTCGCCTGTTCGTTATCTCGACGCTGCTATTCACAGCCGCCTCGTGGCTGTGCGGCATGGCGCCGAACCTGCCGATGCTGATCGCCTTCCGCGTCTTGCAGGGCGCTGTCGCCGGCCCGATGATCCCACTGTCGCAAAGCCTGCTGCTGTCCAACTACCCGCCGGAGAAGAAATCGCTCGCCCTGGCGCTGTGGTCGATGACCGTGGTGGTGGCGCCGATCATGGGACCGATTCTCGGCGGCTGGATCACCGACAACCTCAACTGGCCGTGGATCTTCTACATCAACCTGCCGATCGGGCTGTTATCGGCCTCGCTCACTTGGCAACTGCTCCGTCGCCGGGAAACGGCAACGGTGCGCCAGCCGATCGATACGATCGGGCTCGTTCTGCTGGTGCTTGGCATCGGCACGCTGCAGGTGCTGCTCGACAAGGGCAACGATCTCGACTGGTTCGAGTCGTCGCAGATCGTGCTGCTCGCCGTCGTCGCCACCACTGCGCTGGCGTTCCTGATTGCATGGGAACTGACCGAGGAGCATCCGGTGGTGGACCTGCATCTGTATGGCCGACGCAATTTTCTGGTCGGCTCGATGATCCTGAGCGTCGGCTACTTCGTTTTCTTCGGCAACGTCGTCATTCTGCCGCTCTGGCTGCAAACACAGATGGGGTTCACCGCCACCTGGGCCGGACTCGCCGCGGCACCGATCGGCATCCTCCCCATCTTTCTTTCCGCCGTCGTCGGCAAGAACATGCACCGCCTCGACCTGCGCGTATGGTCGTCATTCGCCTTCGGCATCTTTGCCGCCGTCTCGTTCTGGAACAGCGGCTTCAACACGGACGTCACCTTCTGGAATCTCGTGATCCCGCGCCTGCTGCAAGGCATCGGCGTCGCCGCCTTCTTCGTGCCGCTCACATCGCTGACACTCTCGGATCTGCCGCCGGGCATGCTTGCCAGCGCCACCGGCCTGTCGAACTTCTCGCGTATCCTCGCCGGCAGCTTCGGCACCTCTCTCAGCATCACGCTCTGGGACCGGCGCAGCACCATCCACCACGCCGTGCTGGCCGAGCATGTGACTCTTTTCGCGCCGGCCACGGACATCACACTCGGGGCACTGAACGACGCCGGCATGCCCGGACCGGCCGACGCGGCCCTTCTGGAGCGCATAGTGCATCAGCAGGCCGTCATGCAGGCGACCAACGACATCTTCTGGCTCTCTGGCTGCCTATTCGTGGCCCTTATGGTGCTGGTCTGGTTCGCGCGGCCGCCCAAGCACGCGGCTGGCGCCAAGGGTGCGGGCGCGCACTGAGACATTGCTGGAGCATCCGCTACCGTTGATCTAGAGTTCCCAGGTCATCACCTTGGGCACACCTGCGTTTGCGATGGCGCTGTGGCCGGGACCGAACCTGCTAATTCCACTTCCAGCATTCGGTGGCGTAGATCAAACGGCGTTCCGGAAATCCATAGAGCCGTGGTACCTATCTTCGGACGAGCTTGACGGCGCTGACGCGGGGCAGCGCTGCTACCGGCTGCACACTGTCAGCGGTACCCAGCGGCCCGGCGGCTGCGGACTGCTGCGAATGGAAAACCATTGCGTTCATGTAGAGTCCGGCGGCCGCGCTTGCATAGGCGGGATTCCCCTCGATGGTAGCCTGAGCCTGGGCGACGGAATCCAGGAGAAAGCTATCGGCCAAGGCACTGGTGACCTCGGGAGTGCCGCTGGCATTCGCCCCTACGGCAGCGGAGGGCGTATTGCTGGCTGTTGCGGGAGTAGTGGCGGGCGTTGTGGCGGCGGTTCCCACCGGGGCAATGGTGGCTGCTGCTGCCATGGAGTGAATGGCATTGCTGACGGCCCCTGTATTGGCAGTCGTACCTGTGGCGTTGCTGCGGACCTTGGGCGTGGATGATGTGGTGAGGTCCACATTGCCCAGGAGCGAGCTATTCAGGGCTTGCGTCATGTCGGCGCTCGTTGGATTTCCAGTCGTAGCGACCGTGGTGATCCAGGTGCCGTTGCTGGCGGTGGTGGTCGTGGCAGCAGTGCCGGTGCTATTCAGCAGTGCCGCAACGGAAAGTCCGAGGTTGGTGGACAGTAGGCTGTCGCTGGGCTGCACTGCATTGTTCGACAGCAGTCCCTGAACAATCTCTGCGTTGCCGGTCACGCTGGTCGCTCCGATGGTATCCAGTCCTGTGGCCGAGGCAAAGGAATCAATCAGCGTCTGGCGGGCCAAGGTTTGGTCGACCATTGTCGTTGTAGTCGCTGTGTCGGGGTTACTCGCAGCAGGCGCGGGCACAACGGCGGCGCCAGATGTACCCGTGGTCGTATCAGCCACTCGCAACAGGGACTCGAACAATCCAGCCGCGTTGTATGTGACGGGCACCGGCGAATTGGCGCCCAAGGTCACTATGACGCTGGGCACGATGAGCAAGGAATTCGCCCTCTGCGCCAACGGCGAGGTCGTCCCTAAGGCGGACGGGCTGCTTACCGCGAAGACGCTGGGTATAGCCTGGATTGCGGTGGCCATGAAAAGCCTCGTTGCCAAGATTGGTTCAACAATGAACATCTATGACACTAAACCGCACCCACAGGTTCATCTGTGCGCCAGCAAACCCAACACGAGATGTTGCAACCGCACCGGTAACCATTCCGCGCTCGCGGCCACTGATAACGCTTTGCCGCATGCGGCGCCTTCGTAGCCCGCTTTCCATACCAGACGGGCCGAGTCGCTTGCCAAGAGCATGTGACTGGGAGGTCACATAGCACGCATCCACGAATAATTGGGGCTGACGTTCTCCGGCACTTGCCGACCCAGGGCTGCTGACCGACACCAACCGGCCGTTGGCGCACTGAGGTGCCAATGGCCGTTCAGGCCGAGCAACGGTCGCATGCCGATGGACACAGCGTCGGTACTTTTTCAGCGTTGGTAGCCGATTGGTGTCACAGTTCGATACATGCCTTGACATATGCCACCAGTGCCATATACTGCGATACATGGCACTTGGAGAAGCAGACTATGGATCAGCGTACCGCACGAATTGGCAAAAACAATCGCGCCCAGGTGGTGACGATTCCGTTGGAGTACAGATTCCCAGAGGGAATGAAGCAGGTATTTATTCGGAAGATTGGCGAGGATGTCGTTTTGTCACCGCACCCTCTTGATTGGAGTGGCTTCCTCGGCTCAAAGGTTCGGGCGAGCGACGACTTCATGGCTGGTGTCGAGGACTTGCCTGTTCAGGAGCGTGATTTCGGATGAGCACGCTATATCTGCTCGACACCGACACTTGCGCTTTCATCCTGCGGCGTTCTTCCGATGTGCTACTCGAGCGAATTCAGGCGGTTCCGTTGCGACAGCAGGCGATGTCTGTCGTTACCTACGCCGAGCTGTTATACGGCGTCCAGGTGTCGGCGAAAAGGAAGGCGAACCAGGAAGCGGTGGATGCCCTGGTGCGGCATCTTGCGATTCTCGATTGGACGCAGGATGCCGCCAAGTCCTATGCGACGATCCGTGCCGCGATGAAGAAGAAGGGCGCCATGATCGGTGCCAACGATCTCATGATCGCCGCGCACGCAGTAAGTGTGGAAGCGGTGGTGGTCACGAACAACACCAAGGACTTTAGCCGTGTCGCCGGTTTGAAGATTGAGAACTGGATGAAGTAGGAAAGGATGCGGCCTGGAATTCCGTGGCTGGTCGCGACCCGCTTCAAAGTCAGCCGTCGCGGTACGCCGAGTGGCGACTGACTAGGCGCGTCGCCAGGTGGTTCCGGCGGCGGAATCTTCGAGCACGACGCCGGCCGCTTTCAACTCGTCGCGAATGCCGTCGGCCTCGGCAAAGTTCTTTGCCTTCTTGGCTGCGACGCGGGCTGCGATCTGCGCATCGATGGCCTCGTTCGACAGGCCGCTTTCCGGCGCGGCTTGCAGGAACTCCACCGGTGGCCGCTGCAAGAGCCCGAGCACGCCGCCCAGCGCTTTCAGTTGCGCCGCCACTTTCGCATCGCCAGTGCGATTCACTTCGCCGGCCAGATCGAATAGCACGGCCATCGCTTCGGGCGTGCTGAAGTCATTGTCCATGGCGGCGCGGAAACGTTGTGCATGCGCTTCGTTCCAGTCCACTTCCGCGTTTCCGTCGAAGCCCTTGAGCGCCGTGTAGAGCCGCGTCAGCGCCTGACGTGCGTCGTCGAGGTGCACATCCGAGTAGTTGAGCGGGCTGCGATAGTGGGCGCGCAGGATGAAGAAGCGGACGACTTCGGCGTCGTACTTCTTCAGCACGTCGCGGATGGTGAAGAAGTTGCCGAGCGACTTGGACATCTTTTCGTCGTCGACGCGCACGAAGCCGTTGTGCAGCCAGTAATTGACGAAGATGCCGCCATGGGCGCCCTCGCTCTGGGCGAT